>JANNVF010000414.1:0-9220 GCA_031414315.1 Hyphomonadaceae bacterium
ACCGCGACCAGCGAGGTCGACTGCGTCTGCACGATACCGATGAAGGAATTCATGATGCCCCAGACGGTGCCGAACAGACCGATGAACGGGGCGTTCGAACCGATGGAGGCCAGGAAGGTCATCGAGGAGCCGATTTCTTCAAGGTGCTCGGACTGCTTGATAGTCATGGCGGAAGCGACGCGCTGCATCGTGTGGTCACGGGCGTCGCGCATCGTGTAGAGGCCGAGGTCCTGCGTCTTGCGGACTTCGCCCATGCCGGCGTCGAACATCGTCTTGATGCCGGAGGCGGGCAGCTTGCGCACGATGGCTTCGGCTTCTTCCACCGAGTTGGCCTTGCGGAACGCGGCGAGGAATTCTTTGATTTTGGAGTTGTTGGCGCGCATCACCCAGACTTTTTCGATGAGCAGCGCGATGGAGTAGATGGCGCAGACGAGGAGGATGATCATGACCCCCTTTTCGACGCCTTCCAGCTTGTCCCAGAGGTCGAGCAGGTTGAGGCCTTCAGCCGTCTGGCCGGCAGCGGTCTTGGCGCCTTCAGTGGCGGCCTGACGCGCGGCTTCGAGCGCGGCGGCGTCCGGAGCCGGCGGAAGCGGCGGCGGCGCAACGGCGGCCCCATCAACGGGAGGTGTGGTCCCCGGGGGCGTGGCCTTGGGGCCGGCCGCCTGAGCGTAGAAGGAAAGAAGAGTGGTGCTCAACGCGTTCATGATCTGCCCTTTTAAGCCCTTGGATCGCCAAGCCGGGTGACGCCCAGATGTGACCGATGTTTAAGGCGAAACTCCGTCCGCCGTGAGAAACAGTAACAGTGATCCTTGGCGCGCGCAGGACGTTTCGCGCAACGCGCGGATTCCTCCCACTGTGTATCCGGATCGCCGCCTCTTCGCGGTCTTGTGCCGAGACACACACGCCAGCCGTCTAAATTTTCGGAAAACCCTCCGATGTCAATGGCGCTTCGGCAGAACGCGTGCGCAAGAAACCCGCCCGGCCATCGCTGGCGCCACAATTGACCGCGCAATAACCTTGCGCGGCAACGTCCGCCGCGAAACAAACGCGCAAACCGCGAAGGAGTTTCCTCTATGCACCCACGGGCACACGCACAGACCGATTCCGCCAAACTCGCCATCGTCATGGCTGGCGACGGGCGGTCTGTGAGTTACGGGGCGCTGGAGCGGCAGGCCAACCAGACCGCGCATTTCTTCCGCAGCCTCGGGCTGCAGGCCGGCGACGCGGTGGCGCTGCTGATGGAGAACATGCCCGAATACTACGACCTCGCCTGGGGCGCGCAGCGCTCGGGTCTCTATTTCGTGTGCGTCTCCACCAAGCTCACGGCCGGCGAAATCGCCTACATTCTGCAGGATTCCAGCGCAAAAGCGCTGTTTGTGTCGCCCACCCTCGCTGCTGTCGGGCTTGAGGCCTGTGCCGAGACGGGCGTTCCGGCCTTCGCGGTCGGCGGGCCGGTGGCGGGCCTGAAGGAGTACGTGGCGTTGCGCGCGGTGTTCCCCGAGACACCCATCGCCGACGAGACCGCCGGCGCCGACATGCTCTACTCCTCAGGCACCACGGGCCGGCCCAAGGGCGTCCGCCCGGCGCTATCAGGGCTGGCGATCGATGCGGTCAATCCGCTGATGATGCTAACCCAGGCGCTCTATGGCCTCGGCCCCGATAGCCGTTATCTGTCGCCAGCGCCGCTTTACCACGCCGCCCCCCTGCGCTGGACGATGACCGTCCAGCGGCTCGGCGGGACCGTCTTCGTGATGGATAAGTTTGACCCCGAGGGGTACCTCGCCGCCGTCGAGCGCCACAGGATCACCGCCAGCCAGCTGGTCCCGACGATGTTCGTGCGGATGTTGAAGCTGCCCGAGGCGGTGCGGGCCAAATACGACGTGGCCAGCATGCAGATGGCCGTCCACGCTGCGGCGCCCTGCCCGGTGCCGGTCAAGCAGCAGATGATGGCGTGGTGGGGACCGGTGCTGCACGAGTACTACGCCGGCACCGAGGGCAACGGCTTCTGCAGCGTCGGCCCGCAGGAATGGCTCGCCAAGCCCGGCACCGTGGGCAAGGCCGTGCTCGGCGAACTGAAGATCTGCAGCGAGGACGGCGACGAGGTCCCGGTCGGGACCGAGGGCGTCATCTACTTCGCCGGCGGCCCGGAGTTCAGCTACCACAACGCGCCTGAAAAGACCGCCGACACCCGCAACAAGCACGGCTGGTCGACGCTCGGCGACGTGGGTTACGTCGACGCCGACGGTTACCTTTTCCTGACCGACCGCAAGTCGTTCATGATCATTTCCGGCGGCGTGAACATCTACCCGCAGGAGGTCGAGAACCTCCTCATCACCCACCCGAAGGTGCAGGACGCCGCCGTGTTCGGCATCCCCAACGAGGACTTCGGCGAGGAGGTGAAGGCCGCGATCCAGCTGCTCGATCCGGCCACCGCGAGCCCCGAGATCGAGGCCGAACTCCTGGCTTTCTGCCGCGAGCACCTGTCGACGGTGAAGTGCCCTCGTTCGATCGATTTCCACGCCGAGCTGCCCCGTCACGCGACCGGCAAGCTCTACAAGCGCCTGCTGAGGGACGCCTATTGGGGCGGCAAGCAAAGCAAGATCGTCTAGCCTTCGCACGCGCCGAAAATCTCGGCGGGATCGGGTTCGTCGCTTTCAGCGTCCTCTACCGCGCGACGCGCAGAC
This sequence comes from Hyphomonadaceae bacterium, assembly GCA_031414315.1. GTDB lineage: Bacteria > Pseudomonadota > Alphaproteobacteria > Caulobacterales > Aquidulcibacteraceae > VFBF01. The sequence continues at coordinate 2,685 of JANNVF010000414.1, forward strand.
GGCGCATGCTGCAGGGGCAGCTCCGCCCATACCCGCGTCTCCACGTGCGGCGTGCTACTGCAGCCGACGGTACCGCCGTGCGCTTCGGCGAGCAGCTTCACCAGCGAGAGACCGACACCGGCGGAGCGGCCCGTCGCCTGCCCGCGACCGGCCCCCGCGAAGGGTTCGAACGCGAGGTGCGTGGCGCCCGCCGGGAAGCCCGGCCCACGATCGATGACCTCCATCCGCGCGGTGCGGGCGCCGACGCGCACGCCGATGGTGATCTGCCCGTGGCCGGCGCTGTACTTGATGGCGTTCGACAGCAGGTTCTGTGCGATCTGCTGGACGCGAAGCGGATCGCCCCACATTTCCAGATCCGGCGCCACGTCGAGCTGGATCACGGCGTCGCCGCCCGCCTGGTGCAGCTCCTCCGCGATCAGACTGCGCAGCACTGGCGCGGGGCGAAACAGTTCCGGCGCGATGCGCAGGGCGCCGCGTTCGATGCGGGCCGTGTCGAGCAGATCGTGCGCAAGCGCCTGCAGCCGCCGCGAAGAGCCGAGGATGCCCTCCACCAGCGTCTGCTGCTGCGGATCAAGCCCGCCCTTGCCGATCAGCATTTCGCCCAGTCCCTGAATCACGTTCAGCGGCGTGCGGATTTCATGGCTGACATTCATCAGGAGGCGCGACTTGGCCTCCGCTTGCGTTGCTGCAATTGACTCGCGCGCGTTGAGCGCGTTGAGCAAGGCGTCGCGCTGATCGAGCACCGCAGCGAGCACCAACGCAGTCGTCCCGGTCACCATGAGAAAAGCCTGAACCATCAGGATCGCGCCGGTCGGCTCCCATGTGCCGAGAGACACGGGACCGAAGACTCCCGCGACGACTGGCGTCGCACAGAGCGCCGTGACGGCAACGGCGAACGCCGCGCCCATCGTTCGAAATCGAAAACCCGCGAACAGGATCACGGGAGTCGCCAGAAACAGAAAGCCCACGCGCCCCGCCAATACAATGATGCCCGCCACGAGAAGAAGGACCGCAAGACATGCGATCGCCTCCACCAGACTCCCAGGGCGCCGCAGTCGTTCAGCGTCCGCTGACGAAACGAGCAAACCTATGGGCGCGATGATGAGCAAGGCGAGCGTTGATGGAAGCCACCAGCCGATCCACATCGCCGCAAATGTCATGGACACGAGCGGCGCGATCACCAGGCCGGCAAGCGTGGCGCCCACTGCCGGCGCGCACACCACACCGCACACAATAATGAACATGCGGCGCGGATTGGACGATACAGCCTCCGGCGCTGCCGGCGACAGCGGCCAACGCATCACCGCGTAGGCGACGCCGATGTCGCAGAAGTTGCAGACCGTAAAGAGCGCCGCCATGAGCGCCGTAGACCCTGCAAGAGTGTTGGCCAGAAACATGCCAACAGCAATGGCGACGAAGTCTGCGCGCGTGTCGCCACGCGTTCGCAGGAGCAAGACCAGCGCCACCGCATTGCCCGGCCAGAACGGAGCGAGTTGGGCGTCGTACCGCGTGAAAAGGATCGACAGCCAGCTTATCGCTAGCACGACGACGCCTACAACCACCGGCCGCCACAGCCGCCATGCGCCAGGAGAAACCAGCTTCATGGCGTGACCTCCTAGTCAATCTCGTGGGTATCGTCCGGACTTTGCGGCGGAAGGGCGGCGCGGGTCCGTGCCTCGGGGAATGGATCGGCAAACATGCGTTTCAACCGATCGACCAGATCGGCGGTGCGGATGGGCTTGGCCATGAACCAGTCTGCGCCGGCGTCGCGCGCGCGCTCGATGGTCGCGCGATTGGCCTGCCCCGACACAACGATCATCGGCATGCGATGGGCGGGATGCGCGCTGTCAGCGCGGACGTGCCGAACGAAGTCGAGCCCGTTCTCGTCACCAAGCCCCACATCCACCAGTGCGAAGCCGTACCCGCCATACTGACAGCGCTCCTTGGCCTCGTTCACGGTCGCGGCCGTGCTGATCCGTGAGACCCGCAGGTCACGCAGAATTTCGGTGAGGAGGAACTGCATCTGTGCATTGTCCTCCAGGATCAGCGCACTCATTCCGGCCCGCATCCGGTGTCTCCATCCCTGATTTCAGGACTAGGTGCGCCTTGGCCGGTTAACGGGGTGTTGCGCCGCAGCGTGTGCATAGTCTCGTTTGAGAGGGTGTAACGGTAGACTAAACGTCTGCTTAAGGTGAACGTGCTATCCCTCGGGCCATGTGGATCGAGACCGATAATTACATCGGACCATGCCGGCGCGGCGGTAAGAAACTGCGCCTGCTCGATCGCCGTCACGTCAACGTGGCCGACCGCGATCCCTCGCTCCAGGCGCTGTTGCGCCAGTTGCGCGCCAACGCCCAGGACCTGTCGGATCCCGCCCAGCGCAAACGCTTCAAACTGCGCCTGTCGGCAGCCATCGCGCTCGCCCGCCGGGTCCAGCAGAACGCCGCCGCGTTACAGCTGGTCAAGCTTGACGGGGCGATGGACGACCGCGCCCTGGCCGATCCCCGTTCGATCGAGGTCATCGAGCGCCTGCTCCAGATCGCCGGCGAAGCAGTCCCGCAACGATAGAGCGCGTCGTCGTTGCGAAACCGCGCCGCCTGTGGCTGCGTACTGACCCACATGACCGCATCGCGAAGAGATCTCCTGCTCGCCGGCGCTGCCCTCGCTGCTGGCGGGGCTGCGGCGGCTGTCGCCCACGCCGCGCCAAAGAAGACGCAGGCTGACGTCAACGAGGCGCGCTATGCCTCCTCGCCGTTCCGCAGGCTGACCGAAGCGCAATGGCGCGCGCGCTTGACGCCCGAGGCGTTCGCCGTGTTGCGCCATGAGAATACCGAGCGCGCCGGCACGAGCCCGCTGGAGACGGAGCACCGCGGTGGCGTGTTCGTCTGTGCGGGCTGCGCGCTGCCGCTGTTCCAATCGGACACCAAGTACGAGAGCGGCTCTGGCTGGCCGAGCTTCTGGCGCTCGATACCCGGCAGCCTCGGCGTGAAGCAGGACTTCGTGATCGGCTACCCGCGCACGGAATACCATTGCGCCCGCTGCCTCGGGCACCAGGGCCACATCTTCAACGACGGCCCTCCGCCCACCGGCCTGCGCTACTGCAACAACGGCGTGGCGCTGCGTTTCATCCCGGCCTGAGGCTAGGCCGCCTGTTTCGGGCTGTCCTTCAGAAGCCCCAGCCGCAGCATGCTTTCCGCCGTCGCGACGATGGCGTCTTCATTGGAGCGCGGTGTCCAGCCGAGCAGGCGGCGCGCCTTCTCGTTGCTGGCGTGCTTCACCTTGCCCAGTTCAGGCAGGAGGAGCCGCACCGCCGGATCGCCCATGGCGGCAAGGCGCACCAGCCAGTCGGGCAACTGCCGCATCGGCACATGAGCGGCGGCGGCGCCCATCCGCGCCTTCAGCACTTTGGCGACATCGTGGATCGACACGCTCTCGCCGGCGACCGCAAGGAAGCGCTCGCCCTTTGCTGCGGGATTGGTCATCGCGCGGATGTGCAGATCGGCCACATCGCGCACATCGACGAGACCGAACGAAAGCCGCGGGGCGCCGGGCATGGCGCCGTCCATCAAGCGCTGCACGATCAGGATCGAGGTGGAGTAATCGGGGCCGAGCACCGGGCCGAGCACGCCCACCGGATTGACGACCGAGAGTTCAAGCGCGCCGCCCTCTGCGGCGATGAAGTCCCACGCGGCGCGCTCGGCCAGCGTCTTCGACTTCACGTAGGCGCGCGCGTCGTCGGCGGTGGGGTCCGTCCAGTTGGTTTCGTCGAACGGCGCCTTCTGCGGCTTCTGGCCGTAGCCGATCGCCGCGAACGACGAGGTGAGCACCACCCGCTTCACACCCGCGTCGCGCGCGGCGCGGAGCACCCGCAGCGCGCCTTCGCGGGCAGGTATGATCAGTTCGTCGTCGTTCTTGGGGATGCCCGCCGGAAACGGTGAGGCCACGTGCAGCACGTAGTCACACCCCGCGACGGCCTCGGCCCAGCCGGCGTCCTGTTCGAGATCCGCCGCTACGAAGGTGAGCGCGCTACCGGGCTCCGCGCCGCCCTGCTTCAGCATAGTGCGGACGTCTCCCTCACGGGTGAGGCTTCGCACGGTCGTGCGCACCTCATGGCCGGCGGCCAGCAGCTGCAGGATGCAATGAGCGCCGATGAACCCCGATCCGCCCGTCACCAATACCTTCGCCATCGCCGCCTCCGTTATCGTTAGCGGGCATATGGCGCGCCGCGCCGCCGCATACAAAGCCGGGTGAAAATCAAATTGTGCCGCCGTGAGACGCGCGGCTCGCCTCAGCAGAGATCGTCGTCGCGCCCAACACCGGCAGCGGGAGTGGCGCGTGCTGACCGGCGAACTTCGCCGCTCCGCCTGCGGCCCACCCCTTGCTCCGTAGGCGACGATGATTGGTGAAGAGACCTTCCACCCCGACACCCGCGCCCTGCTGGCCTACGGCCGAGCGCTGGCGGGTCAGGGCGAGCCGCCGGCGAGGGCGCCCGGGGACAAGGGCGCTGACCGGCTGGCCGAGCGGCTGTTCGTGTTCGATCGCTTCGCCGACGGGCGCATGCTGGTGCGCACCTTCGGGACCGAACTGGTGACGCTGTTCGGCAGCGACCTGCGCGACCGGGACTTCTTCGGGCTCTGGCCTGACGCCGATCAGGCGCTGCTGCGCGCCTTCATGATCGCGGTGGAGACCGCCGGCCAGCCCGGCATCGTCCGCGCCCAGGCCGAGTCCGCGAGCGGCCGGCGCATGGGCGCGGAAATCCTGATCACGCCCCTGCGCACCGCCCCGTCCACATCCGATCGCTACCTCGGTCTCTTCCAGCCGCTCGGCGGCGAAGCCTTCCTCGACGGCGAAGCACTGGTGCGGCTGCGCCTCGGCTCGATCCACCCGCCGCAGGCGCGCGTGGCGGCTAGCCCGTTCCGGCTGGTCGTCAACAACGCCTAGGCCGCCTGCACCTGATCTTCCGCGATCGGCGCGTCTTCCGGCGCGGGCGCGGCGCGGCCGAGGACCATGTCCACCGCCTTTTCCGCCACCATGATCGTCGGCGCATTGGTGTTGCCGCCGACCAGCGTTGGCATCACCGACGCATCGACCACGCGCAGCCCTTCAACGCCATGCACCCGCAGCTGGCCATCCACCACGGCGTTGGCGTCGGCGCCCATCCGGCAGGTGCCGACGGGATGGTAGATCGTCTCGGCGTTGGCGCGGATCCAGGCGTCGATGTCGGCGTCGGACTGCACGGTCTTGCCGGGCATGTACTCAGCGCCACGGAAGTGATCGAGCGGTTTCTGGGCCATGATATCGCGGACGATCTTCAGCGACTCCCGCATCGTGCGGCGATCGATTTCCGCCGCGAGATAGTTGGGATCCACCACCGGCGGCGCGAACGGATCGGCGGACGCGAGGCGGATTTCGCCACGGCTTTCCGGACGCAGCTGACAGGTGTGCACCGTCACCGCATCGCGATCCGGCTTCACGCGGCCATGGTCCTGCATCATCGCGTTGACGAGGTGGAGCTGGATGTCGGGCCGGTCGAGTTCCGGCCGCGTGCGCAGGAAGGCGCCCGCGTGCAGGTGGTTCAGCGCGCCGGGCCCCGTGCCCCTGGTCATGTATTCGAGGCCGACGAGGATCTGCTTCACGCCCTTTGTCATCGAGTAGACCGTGATCGGCTTGGTCACCTCGTAGATGATGCTGAGATCGAGGTGGTCCTGCAGGTTGCGGCCGACGTCGGCGCGATCGGCCTGCACGGTGATCCCGTGGGCCTGCAGATCCTTCGCGGGGCCAACGCCTGACAGCAGCAGCAGATGCGGGGACTGGAACGCGCCGGCGCTCAACAGCACCTCGCGGTTGGCCATCGCCTTTTCCAGCGGCTTGCCTGGTGCGCCGTATTCGACACCGACGGCGCGGCCCTTCTCGATGATCACCCGCGCGGCGTGCGCGTTGGAGATGACCTTCAGGTTCGGACGCTGCAACGCCGGATGCAGGTACGCGACGGACGCGCTCCAGCGCTCGCCGTTCTTGATGGTCATGTTGTAGTCGCCGACGCCCTCCTGCTGGTAGCCGTTGAAGTCGCGCGTGCGCATGTGGCCCGCCGCCTCGCCGGCCTGGATGAACGCCTTGCGCATCGGTTCGCCCTTTGGCGGGCGACTGACCCAGAGCGGGCCCTTGTCGCCACGCCACTGGTCACCGCCAGCCTCGTAGTGCTCGGCGCGTTTGAAGTACGGCAGCACGTCGCGGTAGGCCCACCCCGTCAGACCGAGTTGGCGCCAGTCGTCGTAATCGCGGGCGTGGCCGCGGATGTAGATCATGCCGTTGATGCTGGACGATCCGCCCCACCCGCGCCCGCGCGGCTGGAAGAGGTTGCGGTTATTGAGGTGGACCTGCGGTGCGGTCTCGAAGCCCCAGTTCTGGGCGCTCTTGGTCTTGATCAGGTTACCGGCGCCAGCGGGCATCCGGACGAGAAGGCGGCCGTCGCGCGGCCCAGCTTCGAGCAGGATGACCGATACCGCGGGGTCTTCGCTCAGCCGCGCGGCGAGCAC
>JANNVF010000415.1:0-10207 GCA_031414315.1 Hyphomonadaceae bacterium
CGCTGGAGCCGTGCGCGATGTGCGCCGGGGCGATCAGCCAAGCGCGCGTGGCCCGTGTCGTGTACGGCGCGACCGATCCGAAAGGCGGGGCGGTGGACAGCGGCGTGCGATTTTTTGAACACCCCACGTGCCACTGGCACCCGGCTGTCACCGGCGGTGTGGAGTCAGCAGCGTGCGCCGAGGTCCTGAAGGACTTCTTCCGCGCGCGGCGCGGGTAGGTCACGCCGCGAGCAATGCTTTTGCCTGCGCGGCGTCTTCGGCAATCTGCTTTGTCAGCGCCTCGAAGTTTTCGAACTTCTGTTCGGGCCGCAGGAAATGCAGCAGCTGGGTCTCCACCGACTTTCCGTAGAGATCGCCATCGAACCCGAACAGGTGCGTTTCCAGCAGCGGTTCAGGCACGCCGCCGATCGTGGGCTTCACACCGCAGTTGGAGACGCCGGGCCGCCATTGCCCGTCGCCCACGTCGGTCATCGTCGCGTAGACGCCGAAGAGCGGGCGGACATAATCGGCCATGCCGACGTTGGCGGTTGGAAAGCCGATGCCGCGCGCGCGCTTCATGCCGTCGATGACGACGCCCTCGATCGCCCACGGACGGCCAAGCAGATCGGCGGCGCGTGCGACTTCGCCGGCCCGCAAAGCGTCGCGAATTTCGGTGGAGGATACCTTTCCGGCGTGCTGGGCGTCATCGACTTCGTCGACGATTTCCGTCGTGAAGCCAAAGCGCGCGCCGTGGCGCACCAGTGAGGCGGCGTCACCCATGCGGTTGTGGCCGTAGCGAAAATCAAATCCGACCGCCACACGCGCCGCGCCGATCCGCCCGACCAGAACCTCGCGCACGAAGTCCTCGTCGGTCATGTCCGCCAGCGTCCGGTCGAAGGCGATCTCGTGCAGCGCCACCACGCCCTGCGCGGCCAGCGCGCGGGCGCGTTGCGCCGATGTCTGCAGCCGGAAGGGTGGTCCGTCGGGGCGGAAGAAGCGCCGCGGGTGCGGCTCGAACACCGCCGCCGTCAACGGCAGATCATACGCGGCCGCAGCAGCGACCACCGCCTGGTGGCCGCGATGCACGCCATCGAAATTGCCCAGCGCCAGCGATGCGCCGCGCACACTCGGCGGAACCAGTTCGGCGGCGTTGAAAATCTTCATGCGCTCAGGCGGGGCGTCGCGGCGCGATGACGACCGCTTCGCCCTCCAGCACCGGCTTGCCGCCGACACTGCACGCGCATGCGAAGGTCACGCGCCCCTTCACGGGATCGAGCGCGGAAATCTCCACGCGCGCGGTGACTTCATCACCGATGCGCACCGGGCGTTTGAACGACAGCGTCTGCGACACGTAGATCGCGCCGGGGCCGGGCAGGCGCGTGCCGATCAGCGCGGAGATATAGCTCGCGGTCAACATGCCGTGGGCGATGCGTTCCTTGAACGGCGTGGTCGCGGCGAACGCAGCGTCGAGGTGCACCGGGTTGTCGTCGCCCGACACCGCCGCGAATGCCGCGATGTCGCTCTCGCCCACCACCCGGGTGAGGTCCACGGACTGGCCGATGGAGAGGTCTTCAAAAAACAGTCCGCGCTGCGCCATCACTCATCCAGTGCAAAGGGTCGCGGCGTTCTAGCTTGCGTCGCCCGGCAACGCCAACGGGCTCGCCGATCTTGCGTCACGGCGCCCTCCAGCGCACGCTCGCGCGAAACGGGAGGCCGCGATGACGATGTTTGCCCTGGCGCTGGGCGCCTTCATTCTGCTGCACGTGGGGGTGTCGGCGACGCCGCTGCGCGCGGGGGTGGTGAAGGCCGTCGGGGAGGGGCCGTACCGTGGCCTGTTCTCGCTGGCGTCCGTGGCGGTGTTCGTCTGGATGCTCTGGTCGTTCGGCGCCGCAAGGGTCGATCCCGCCAACCAGACCCTCTGGTCTCCGCCGGACTGGACCCGGCACCTCACCGCGACCCTGGTCCTGCTCGGTTTCCTGCTGGCAGTGACCGGCCTGCTCACGCCGGGGCCGACCACCGCCGGCTTCGAGGGCACGCTGGCGAAGGCCGATGCGGCCAAGGGCATCCTGCGCGTCACCCGCCATCCTTTCCTGTGGGGCGTGGCGCTGTGGGGCGTGGGACACCTGTTCGCCAATGCCGAGATCACCTCGGTCATGTTGTTCGGCGGACTTGCGGTGATGGTCCTGCTGGGCGCGCGGTCGATCGACCGGAAATCGGCGGCGCGCGATCCGGCGGCGTGGGCGGCCTTCAAAGCGGTGACCTCCAACATCCCGTTCGCGGCCATCACGCAGGGCCGCAACAAGCTGGCGCTGGGGGAGATGGCGCCCCGGCTGCTGATCGCGTTGCTGGCGTTTGCCGCCGTGGCCTACTTCCACGGACCGATTTTCGGGGTGCGGGTGTTCGATTTCGGGGCCTGACCGGCGCCCAGTGAACGGTTCCGCAAGCATGGCCGGGGCATGATCCGGGCGTAACGGAGACCCGCCGGATGCCCCGCGAGACGTTCGATCGCGCCCACTTCGCCATGATGACCGGCGACGACACTGCGCTGCAGGCCGAGATCGTGGCGATCTTCCGGGTCCAGGCGGCGCTGTGGGGCAGGCTTCTGATCCCCGATGCGCCGACCAGCGTCTGGGCCGACGCGGCGCACACCGTCAAAGGCTCAGCCAAGGGGCTTGGGCTGTGGCGGCTCGCCGACGTGTGCGAGGACGCCGAACGCCTTGGTCGCGCCGGTGCGGTGGAGGGCGCGCCCGTCAAGGCGGTGCTGTCGCGGGTGCGTCACGCGCTCGACGAGGCGTTGCAGGCGCTGGAGCGCTCCGCCGTCGAGGCCGCCGCCGCATAGTCCGTGCGTGGGCCGTGACCTCGGCTGCGTCCAGTTCTATAGCGTCGTCCCATGACACGCTTTGCGCTTCAATTCGGACAAACCCAGCCGGGCCTCACCTACATGGAGCGGCCCACCGTGTATGGCCTCTGCTATCGCGGCGAAGGCACGGTCGCGGTCGCGCGCATTGGCCGCGCGGCGCCGTTCGACCATGACCTGCCGGGCGGCGGCATCGAGTCCGACGAGGACGAAGCGGCAGCCCTCATGCGCGAGTTCATGGAAGAGACCGGGCTCACCGTCTGGCCGTCGCGGATCATCGGACGCGCGGGCCAGTACTGGAGCAACAACGGCGAGCCGCGCAACAATCTGGCGACGTTCTATGAAGTCGAGCTGTCCGCCGACGATGGCCAACCCACCGAACCCGATCACAAGCTCCTGTGGCTGCCGCCACTCGAGGCACTGAAGAAGATGCGTCACGAAGCGCATGCGTGGGCGATCCTGCACTGGATGCGCCAGCGCAAGGCGGCTTCCGGCAGCAGGGAATAACGTGGGCCTTTACAACCGTTTCATCCTGCCGCACGTCATCAACTGCGCGTGCGGGACAAAACCCATCCAGCGCCAGCGCGCCAAGGTTGCGCCGCTGGTGGAGGGTGTCGTGCTCGAGCTTGGGTTCGGCTCCGGCCGCAACGTGCCGTTCCTCGACGCCGGGAAGATCACGAAGCTCTACGCGCTGGAGCCGGAGGCAGGGATGCGCGCGCTATCGGTGAAGGCCGCAAGAACCGCGCCGTTTCCTGTCGAGGTGCGCCCGGAGTTCGCCGAGACGCTGCAGATCCCCGAAGCCAGCATCGATACCCTGCTCATCACCTACACGCTGTGCACGATCCCCGATCCGGTATCGGCGCTGGCCGCCACGAAGCGGTTCATGAAGCCGGGCGCCCGGCTGGTATTCTGCGAGCATGGCGCGGCGCCGGACGATGAGGTGAAACGCACGCAGGCGAACATCGAACCGTGGTGGAAGGTTGTCGCTGGCGGCTGTCACCTGACGCGGGACATTCCCAAGATCATCGCCGACGCCGGCTATCGCGTCGACGCGCTGGACAAGATGTATCTGCCGAGCACGCCGCGCTTTGCCGGATTCAACTACTGGGGCACGGCGCAGGTCGCCTGATTTTATTCCAGCGCCGACGGTGGGTTCTGCGGCGCGCGTTTCACCGGTTCGGGCGGCGGGGGCGGCGCCGCGAGAACAGGCGCCGGCGTAATTTCATCGACGCCAAGATCGGTGTCGTAGGCTTCCGGGCCGCCGAGTCCTGCGGCGCGGGCGGCTTCCTCATCATCATCGGCGCGCGCCATGCGCGGCGGCGCGACGATGGCGCTGCGCATCACTTCCTGGGTCACCGATCCGATCGGCGGCGCGGGCGCTACCGCTTCCAGTACGTCCTTGTGCCCACCCTGCAGCAGCACCGCGGCGATGGAGCCGACGGCGAGCACCAGCGTGGAATAGAGCACCAGCGACTGAGTCGTCGCGATCACGTCGTGGGGCCGTCTGGGCGGCGCGCCGCAGAGGCGGCGCAACCCGACCCAAAGGGCAAGCCACTTGGCGCCCGTGGCGGTGTGGTCCCCCCCGACAAAATCCACCGGGGCCGGGCCCGGATACACGCCTTGAGGGCGTTCGGAGCCGGCGTAGATCTGCAACAGCCGGCCATCCTTGGCGGCAATGCGCGCTTCAAACTCCGGCATGTCGAAAATCGCGCGCGTGACCGGCCAGATCACCAGCACCGCGCGAGCGTTCGACGGGAGGTTGTCCACAGGTTGCCGGCTTGCCAAAGACCGCGTGCCCGACTGCGCCACGGTATAACCGTGCTCCTCCAGCAACTGCGCGATCTTCTTCGCCAATTGCCACTCTGAATCGGTATGGACGATGAACACGTCCGTCCCGTCGTTATGCTGTGTCTTGCGCATCTTTTGGCTGGGCTGAGAGGCCCGCAGTTCTCCCGGTCGCACTGTGCGCCACCTTGCATTTCCCCGCATGGCGACACTGAAAAGATTAGCGGTGTCAGCGCGCGTGCGCCACCGCAAATGCACGCGGGAACATCCGTGGATGTCAGCTCGCGCGCGCACGATATAGTGAGACCGCGCCCGACGGCGTGGGCCACATCGCGGTTTCTTCAACGGCCACAAAGCCCGCCGCGCGAATGAGCGCAGGGGCTTCTCCGCCGGAGGCGTTGGAGGGGCGGACCTCACCGTTGAGCAATGTTTCAAGCGGCGCGCTGAGCAGGCGCTGCATGACGCCTGTATGCTGGGGAACGAAGTCCGCCACGTGCAGCACGCCGGCGGGATCGATGATCTGCCGCGCGATCTGCATGTGCGTCAGTTTTTCAGCGGTGGTGGCGACGTTGGTCAGCGTCAGCACGATCTTGGTCGGCGGATATGGGCCGGTGTAGGGGCCGGCGTCGTGCGGTTCCGTCTGTATGAAGGAGGCTCTCACCCCGGCCTCGCGGGCGCGGGCCTGTTCGACCAGCGCGCCACGATGGTCGTAGCCGATGATCGAGGCGGCCGGCTGAAGCCGCGCGAGCAGGATCGAGAGTGCGCCTGCGCCGCAGCCCACGTCGAGGATGATGTCGTGCGGCTCGGGCGCGACTTGTTCGGCCAGCGCCGCGCGCCAGCGGCCCTCGCGCGCCATGAGCGACAGCGCCGCATCGTACAACGGCGCCAGACGACCTTCGGCCCTGAACGGTGGTGCTCGTTGATCCTGCATGGCTGCCTCCGCGCGCGACCCTCACGGCCGTGACAGTGGCGTCAGCTTGCACCCGGAGGAGGGAGAACGAAAGGGGAATTTGACAGAGTTTGTCACACTGTACCCAAAATGCATCAGGTGTATGAGCCGCAGCGTCCTCGCTTCCGCTGCGACAAGCTGTGGACAAGGCGTTACGGCTTGGTAAGTATTGCGGCGAAACCGGGGCAAAAGAACACCGGGCAAGTTGGGAGACGTACGTGGAGGCCATCCAACCGTATCTGCCCTGGATCATCCAGGCCGCAGCGGGCGCAATCGGCGGCAACGTGATCGGCGCCGTGCGTGGCGCCCGCAGCCTCGGGCCGCTGATGAACACCATTCTCGGCGCGGCCGGTGGTGTTGGCGCGGCCTACGGCGCCCAGGCAGGGGGTTTGACCGAACAGTTGCTGGCGATGGTCGGCGACAATCCGAATATCGCCAATGGCGTCATGGGCGCGGTCGGTGGCCTCGTGCTGCCGCTCGTCGCATCGTTCTTCAAGCGGGGAAGCTGACGACGCTGCGCTCCTGCCGCTGAGGGGCGGCGGGGGCGCGGGTCAGCAGGTTTTTTGTTGGTCACGCTTCTTCCCGGCAAAGCGCACACACTTTTCCGGGAAGCGCTTACAGTTTCACCGACAATTCAAGACCGTGATCCAGCGCCAGCGTGGCGGATTCAAACCCGTTCACGCGATCCTGCATGAGCGCCACGTACGGCCGCAGCGTCTTGCGGAAGGTGTGGATGTTGTCGGCCAGTACCAGCGCGCCGGGCCGCATGCGCGGCGCCAGCATCTGCAGGATCTCCACGTAGAGATCCTTCCACCCATCAAGGAACACGAAGTCGATCGGGCCCTCCAGTTCCGCGAGGCTTTCGCGCGCGTCGCCCCAGCGGACCTGCGCCACAGAGGCAAGGCCCGCTTCGCCCAGATGCCGCTCCGCCGCCGCAGCCTTAGTGGGCTCCATCTCGGTGGTGATCAGCCGGCCGCCGTTCGCCTTGGCCGCCGCCGCCAGATAGATCGACGAAATCCCGAACGACGCCCCGAACTCCACGATCCGCTTGGCGTTTGCCGCCCGCGCCAGCAGGTAGAGCAGGCTGCCCTGGTCCGGCGAGACGGGGATGAAGGCGTCCTTGAGCTTGGGCGCGACCGCCGGCAGCAGCGGCTTGCCCGACATCAGCGCGCCGGCGGCTTCCGGCAGGGCGGATAGGAACACGAGGCCATCACCCGCCGATTTGCGGTGCAGCCGCGCCAGGGTGCGCTTCACATCCGGATCGTCGAGCCCGGCAAAGGTCGGGACCTTGGGACAGGGGAGGATGGCGTTCATCTGCGGACTTTCCGGAGCGATCTTGAAACATGAGCAAAAGCTCGCATACAATCGGCCCGCCCGCTACTCGCATTCGGAAACGCTGCCCATGTCGCCCCGCCCCGCCTTCAGCCCCAAGAAACTCCCGCGCCAGTCGCGCTCGACGGCGACGTTCGAGGCCATCGTCGACGCGGCGGCTCACATTCTGCGCGAGGGCGGCTACGAGGCGCTGACCACCAACCGCGTGGCCGAGCGGGCAGGCGTCAGCGTGGGCTCGCTCTACCAGTACTTTCCCAACAAGGAGGCGATCCTCGCTGAGCTCTCGCGCCGCCACGTGGTCGAACTCGAACGCGGCATGACGGAGGTCCTGTCGCGGGCCGACGGCATGAGCCTTGTGGAGATCGTCGCCGCGCTGATCGAGGACAACGCCCGCGCGCACTCGTATGACCCCGCGCTGCACAAGGTGCTGTTTGAGGAGGCGCCGGGGCTCGGGCCGCATGAGGGGCACGGACCGCACGACTGGCGCGACGGGTTTGCGCAGCGCGCGGTGGACATCGTCGTCACGCTGCTCGAACGCCACCGCACGGAAATCACGGTCACCGATCTGCCGCTTGCCGCGCTCGTGGTGGCGCAGAGCGTGGAGGCAGTGATCCATGGCGCCGCCATGCGGGGCGATCCGCGGCTGGTGACCGGAGAGATCACCGCGCACGCAACGCGGCTCGTGGTGGCCTATCTCACCAGTCCGTCAGTCGAGGCGCTTCCAGTAAAGCGCCGTCGTGATCAGCGCCGCGCCGTCGGCGTCTAGGGCGTAGTCGGGGATGACGCCGGCGCGCGTCCAGCCCGCGCGCGCATAGAGGCGCTCCGCATCGCTGTGTTCCTGGGTGTCGAGCACCAGCAGCGTCTTGCCCATCGCGCGGGCGGCGTCGTGCACTGCGTCCATCAGCAACGTGCCGACGCCACGCCGGCGCGCGCGCTGGCTGACGAGCATCTTGGAGACGTCGGCGCGGTGCGGCTGGTTGTCGACCCCGGCGGGGATCACCTGCACGACGCCGAGAATGCCGCTGTCGTCTTCGGCGATGATCACCGTGCGGCCATCGTCGCGCGCCTTCGCCGCGACATCTCGCCAGAACTGGGTGGCGCGCTCGATGGAGACGCCACGGATGAACCCCACCGATGCGCCGCCCTCGACGCAATCGACAAGGATGGCGCCGAGCGCGTCGGCGTGGGCGTCGATCCCGGCTGCGGCGAGGGTGCGCACCGATGTCACGCGCGGCAAGCCGACATGATAAGCCATGGCGTCGCCACGCCATCGAAGCCGTCGCCGGTGCGCTCGGCGATGGCGACGCCGGTCCACACCGCGCGATCCGCCAGCAGCGCGTGCGCCGCGTTGGCGTCCATCGCGCAATAGAAGCGCCCGATGCCGTCGCGGCGATCGGCGCCACCCTTCATGTTGGCCGCGAAATGGCCGCCCGGCCGCAGCGCCGCACCGATGCGCGCGAAGATGTCTGGCAGCGCGGCGCATTCCGCGTGATGCAGGGAGGCCGCCGCCCAGACGCCATCGAACGCAGCGGTTGCATCGAGCGTCATGAAATCGCCGACGCGCACGTCGATCCCGAACCGCGCCTTCGCCTCGCGCGCCAGCCCCTCCGACGCATCCATCGACACGACGCGATGTCCATGATCGCGCAGCCATGCCGAATCCTGCCCGCCGCCGCAGCCGAAATCGAGCACGTCGGCGCTGCGTGGCAGTTTTGATTCAAAGGCGATCAGGCTTTCGCGCACGCCGTGATCGATGACGTGCTGGACGTAGGTGGATGCGTCGCGGTCGTAGAAGGCGATCGTCGCGGCGTCGCTCATGTCAGCGCGACAACTCCCGCATCGCGCTGTCGAGCCCGCTCAGCGTCAGCGGGAACATGCGGTCTTCGCCGATGATCTCGCGGATGAGGCCGACGCTGGGTGTGTGGTCCCAGTGCTGCTTCGGCGTCGGGTTCAGCCAGATCATGCTTTCGTAGATGTTCTTCACCCGGTCGAGCCACACCGCACCCGGCTCTTCGTTCCAGTGCTCCACCGAGCCGCCCGGATACGTGACTTCGTACGGACTCATGGTCGCGTCACCGACGAAGAGGACCTTGTAGTCGTGCGGGTACTTGTGGAGCACGTCCCAGGTGTTCATTTTTTCGGTGTTGCGCCGGCGGTTGTCCTTCCACACGCCTTCGTAGAGGCAGTTGTGGAAGTAGAAGTATTCGAGGTGCTTGAACTCGGTGCGCGCCGCGCTGAACAGCTCCTCGCACATCTTGATGTGCGGATCCATCGAGCCGCCGATGTCGAAGAAGATCAAAACTTTAATTGTGTTGCGCCGCTCGGGCCGCATGACGATGTCGAGATAGCCCTGCCGCGCGGTTTCCTTGATCGTGCCGTCGAGATCGAGCTCGTCGGGCGCGCCCTGCCGCGCGAACTTGCGGAGGCGCCGCAAGGCA
Organism: Hyphomonadaceae bacterium; assembly: GCA_031414315.1. Lineage (GTDB taxonomy): Bacteria > Pseudomonadota > Alphaproteobacteria > Caulobacterales > Aquidulcibacteraceae > VFBF01. The sequence continues at coordinate 9,341 of JANNVF010000415.1, forward strand.
ACTTTGATATTGCGCGTGCCGAGCTCGACCTGGTCGTCGAGGTTCTTGTACTCGCGCTTGTCCCACACCTTCACCGCGCGACCGTGACGGCCGGCGTCCTGGCCGATGCGGATGCCTTCGGGATTGTAGCCGTTGTTGCCGAACGGGGAGGTGCCGCCCGAGCCGATCCACTTGTTGCCGCCCTCGTGGCGTTCCTTCTGTTCCTTGAGCCGCTCGGCCAGCGTCTCCATCAATTTGTCCCAGCCGCCGAGCGCCTCGATCTGCGCCTTCTCTTCGTCGCTGAGATACTTCTCGGTGAGCGCCTGCAGCCATTCCGCCGGGATCAGCGCGTCGATGGCTTCCTGGGTGAACTCCATGCCCTTGAACACATGGCCGAACACCTGGTCGAAGCGGTCGATGTGGCGCTCGTCCTTCACCAGCGTGGCGCGCGAGAGAAAATAGAAATCCTCGATCAGTGGCGGGATGACGTCCTTCTCCAGCGCTTCCAGGAGGATCAGGTATTCCTTTAGGGAAACCGGCACCTTGGCGTGGCGGAGTTCGGTGAAGAAGCGCTGGAACATGGGGGCAGTTTAGCGGATGTCGCGCCGAGGTCGAGAGGCGATGGCCTTGTAGCGCCGGTCTCCAGACCGGCAGGGTTGGTCCCGTCTGCATGGCCGGGCCGGTCGGGAGACCAGCGCTACGGCGCCACCCCCTTCGACGCCATGTGCAGCGCCCCGAACAGGAACACGAACGCCAGCAGCACCAGCCCCGTCGCCACCAGCCCGATCACCCGCATCACCCGCAGCAGCGGCTGGCGCGTCTCCTCGGGGATCGGCAGCAGGTTGAGCAGGGGCTTGGCCGGGATCGTCACCAGCATCGCGATGACCA
>JANNVF010000416.1:0-7184 GCA_031414315.1 Hyphomonadaceae bacterium
CACGCGGTCGCCCTCCTTCACGGCAAAGCTGCTGCAGTGCGCGTAGGCCGTGATCCAGCCATCCGCATGCTGCACGAGCATGAGGTGCCCGTAGCCCGAGAGATCATCGCCCGCGTAGACAACCCGCCCATCCGCCGCCGCCTTCACCTCGGCGCCTTCGCCGGCCGCAATGTCCACGCCATCCGAGCGCCGCCCGCCCGTCTGCGGGCCGAAGCGGGTGAGGATCGTCCCCACCAGCGGCCAGGCGAACCGTGTAGGCCCGGTGGGGCGCGCGTCCGGCTCCACCACCGGCGCCGGTGGTGGCTCTTCACCGCGCGCCAGCGCCGGCAGCACCAGCGTATCGCCCACGTGCACCGCGTAGGGCTTCTCCAGCCGGTTCAAAAGCGCCAGCGAACGCGCGTCGATGTTGAAGCGCCGCGCGAGCGAGGTGAGCGTTTCGCCCCGCGCGACCCGGTGCCGGCGCGGCGGGGGCAGCGTCAGCGCCTGACCGACGTCCAGCGTGAATGGCGCATCCAGCCGGTTGGCCTCGATCAATGGCCTCAGCGGAATCTGGTAGCGCACCGACAGCGCGTAGAGCGTATCGCCCGCCGCCACCGTGTGGCGGCGCGGCAGGGCTGCGGGGTCGAACGGCGAGGCCTGTTCGGGCTGCAAGGCATACGCCGACAGCGGCGTGCCGGGCCCGGCAGCCCAGTCGGACGGCGGTGTGACCGGATGGGGACGCGGCACCTGCGGCGGCGCATCTGGCGCCGTGCGCGTCGCCCGCACGATCGGCGCGCGCTTCTGCGTGACGGGACGAGGCGGCGGCTGAGATGCGTCGACCGCCCCCCGTCCGAACACCACCGGCGCCGGCGTTGCGGCGGCGCAGGCGGCGAGCAGCGAGACGGACAGGAGGTGCACGGACCAGCGCATGTCCGCTCATCGGGCAGAATCAGCCCGGGGGTCAAAGCGGTCAGTCGGCGACGCCCAGCCCCATCGGTCCAAGCCGGATCGCGCCGCAGTCGCGGGTCACGAAGCCGCCGTCCAGGCCCTTGCGGAACTGGGTGAGGCGTTGTTCGCCGCCCGCGTCCCCGATCGGCGCCACCAGTACGCCGCCGACGAGCAGCTGCGCGATCAGGGCGGCCGGCGGCGCCGCGATCGCGGCGTTGATGACGATGCGGTCGTATGGCGCGTCATCGGGCCAGCCGTCGTGGCCATCGGCGTAGTGGATGTAGACGTGCATGGCGCGCAGCTCGCCGATCTTACCGCGCGCGGTGGCGGCAATGATCTGGCGGCGCTCGAGCGAAATCACCCGCCGCGCCACCGCGCCGATCACGGCGGCCTGATACCCGGAGCCCGCGCCCACATCGAGCACGGTGTCACCGCCCTTCAGGTCGAGCGCGGCCAGCATGCGCGCCACGATCGACGGCTTCGACATCTGTTCGCCGTCGCCCAGCGGCAGCGCCTTGTCCTCCAGCGCGAACGCCGCGAACTGCGCCGGCGCGAAATGCGTGCGCGGGGTGCGCTCCATCGCCGACAGCACGCGGGCGTCCGTGACGCCGCCCTGACGCAGTTCGAGAATGAACCGCATCAGCCGGTCGATGCTCACGTCATCGTTCACTTGCGCCCTGACGTAGTTGAGGGGGCGCCTTGGGCGGAACGCCGCCGAGAACGCCCTTGAGCGCGTGATGCGTGGGCGCATGCGTCAGATCCATGTGCAGCGGTGTGACCGAGATGCGGCCCTCGTAGATCGCGCGCAGGTCGACGCCCTCCGGCGGATCCGACAGCGTGCCGCGAAAACCCATCCAGTAATACGTTTCGCCGCGCAGGTCGGTGCGTTTGTCGGCGTAGATGATGTGGTGATCGCGCCGCCCCTGCGTGGTGACCTCCACCGCCTTCACCTGATCGGGCGGCAGATCGGGAAAATTGACATTCATCACCACGTCGGCCGGCCAGCCCGCCTCGATCAGTTTGCCGACGACGCCCGGGCCATAGGTCTCCGCTGTCTCCCACGGGATCGGCTCCTCGGCGCTACGGAACCCGCGCGCCTGCGACAGTGCGATCGACGGGATGCCCAGTTGCATGCCCTGCATGGCGCCGGCGATGGTGCCCGACATCGTCACGTCCTCGGCGATGTTCTGCCCGCGATTGACGCCGGACAGCACATAGTCCGGCGGGCCATCCAGAATGTGCTGCACGCCGAGCAGCACGCAGTCCGTCGGCGTGCCAGTCACCGCGAAGCGCTTCGGCGCGGCCTCGCGCACGCGGATCGGCGCGGTCAGCGTCAACGAGCGCGACACGCCCGACTGTTCGGACTCCGGCGCGATCACCCAGACGTCATCGGTGAAATGGCGCGCGATGCGTTCCAGCACACCCAGGCCCGTGGCGTGGATTCCGTCGTCGTTCGTCACCAGAATGCGCATGGAACCTCGGTCGCGGGCGGCGCGGGAGCGCTTAGCACCCCCGCGCCGCCCGCGCGAGATCGATCAGGCGGCGGCCTTGCCCGCAGGCCACGCCGCCAGAATGGCGCCGCCGATGGCGCCGACGAGCACGAAGTGCACGGCATCGAGGGCGTAAAAATCGAGCCCCGTGGGCCCGTAGCCCCACTGGTAGAACCGGGCCGCAATCATGAAGAAGGCTGCGGTGAGCACCCCGGTCATCGCGCCGGCCTGCCAGCCCTTGGCGCTGCGCCAGCCGTTGGCGACCGACAGCCCGACCGCCCAGATCAGCGGCCCGATGATCCCGAACGGCATCTTGCTCATGCCGATCGCCTCCATGTCGCCGGGCGCGACGTGCGCCATGGCCTGGTAGGTCGCCGGCGGGATGAGCACGCCGTAGATCAGGAATTCCACGAAATACATGACGATGGCGGCAACGATGACGGCCAACACGTTGTGTCCGGCGAAACGCATGATGTCCTCCCGGGTGGTCGCGGTGGTCCGCTTGTCCGGGGAGTAGGCTGGGGTTCGCGCGGGTTGTCCACGAAAACAGCCCCATTCGGGAAACGTGCGGGAAAATCGTCCCGGAGTTGCGGCAACGGCGCGTCGGACAACGGTGCGGGCGCATGCGATAGTCGGCCATGCCCGCGCCCGCCGCCCCGCGCCTGCCGACCTTCCGCGCCGATGGCCCCGGCGCACGCGGTTTCCTGTTCTACGAGGACGCGCACGTGCTCGCCTTCGACAAGCCGGCCGGGCTCTCCGTACAGGGCGGCTCCGGTGTGGAGGCGAGCCTGGACGGCATGCTGTCCGCGTTCGCCCGCTCAAATGGCAAGCAACCCCGCCTCGCGCATCGGCTCGACCGCGAAACCTCCGGCGTGATCATCGCCGGGCGCACCCATCCGGCGCTGGTGTTCCTCAATCGCGCCTTCGCGGAGCGGCGCACGGAAAAGCGCTACCTCGCGATTGTGTGCGGCGGCGCGCCTACACCGGCGGACGGGATGCTCACGCAGGCGCTGGTCAAGACCAAGGTGAAGGGCGTCGACATCATGCGCGCCGCCCGCCCAGGCGACGCACCGGGACAGCACGCGGAAACCGCGTATCGGACGCTCGCCACCGCGTCCGGCGCAGCACTGATCGAGGCGCGCCCGCGTACCGGCCGCATGCACCAGATCCGCGTGCACCTGGCGCTCGTCGGCCACCCCATCGCCGGCGACGGCAAGTACGGTGGGCTGTTCACACTCGGTTCAGTGGCGACGCCACACCTGCTGCTGCATGCGTTCGCACTGGACGTTCCCCACCCAGACGGCGGGCGGCTTCGCCTGCATGCGCCACCGCCGCCCGCCTTCGTCGACGCCGCCGAACGGCTTGGTCTCGATGGCGGACTTCCGGCAAAGGCGATAAATGCGGAACGCACGGACGACACCCCTCGTTGAAGAGCCAACGGAGCCAACATGACCCGCGCCCTCATTCTCGCTTTCACAACCAGCCTCGCATTGGCCCTCGCCGCCTGCGCCACGCCGTCCGTCTACGCGCCCGCCGCCCGCCCCGGTGCCGCGGGCTTCTCGGAGACGCGCATCGAGAACGACCGCTACCGCGTCACCTACCGCGACGCGTCGAGCGAAGCGGCGGCGGCGGATTTCGCGCTGCTGCGCGCCGCCGAGCTGACGATTGCACAGGGCTACGACTGGTTCGTTGTCGATCAGCGCTCCACCGACCGCGCAGGGACCGGCTCGGGCCCGCGCATCTCGGTGGGTGGCGGCTCCACCAGTTATGGCGGCCACAGTTCTGTCGGGCTGGGCGCCGGCGTCGGCTTCAATCTGGGCGGTGGACCCAAATCCACCGTCGCGCTGGAAATCCGGCTGGGACGCGGTCCGAAACCCGAAAACGTCAACACCTACGACGCGCGTCAGGTGCAGGCGACGGTGCGTCCGCGCGTCTGACGACCCAAAGCACCGTCATTGCGGGGCTCCGGATTCCGGGTTCGGCCTGCGGCCGCCCCGGAATGACGAAGAACCTATGGCGCGCGCCCTGAAACGGTTATGGGTGCGCCATGCGTGAATTTCTTCTGGTTGCCGTCGGCGGCGCGCTCGGCGCGAGCGGCCGTTACGGTGTGTCCCTTCTGGCGCTGCGCCAGTGGGGCGCCAATCCCATCTGGGGCACATTGCTCGTCAACGTGATCGGCGGGCTGGCGATGGGCCTGCTCGCCGGCTTCGCCGCCGACAAGCGCGCGCTCGTGCTGCTGCTCGGCGTCGGCGTGCTGGGCGGCTTCACGACGTTCTCGGCGTTCTCCATCGAAATCGTCCGGATGATCGATCGCGGCGGCGCACACATCGCGGCCAGCTACGCGCTGGCGTCCGTGGTGCTGAGCGTCGGCGCGGCCTACCTCGGCCTCATCATCGCGCGGTCCTTCACATGAAGACGGGACAAGTCAAATCCGTCGAAACCGTCGTGATCGCGCCGGAAGAAGGCGAGGTCCGCCTCGACCGCTGGTTCCGGCGCCATTTCCCACATCTGACGCAGGGCCAGATCGGCAAGATGATCCGCACCGGACAGGTGCGCGTCGACGGCGCCCGCGCCAAGGAAAACGATCGCGTGCGGCCGGGCCAGAGCGTACGCGTGCCGCCGCTGCCGGAGCAGACCAAGAGCGTCGACGTCAACGCGATCACCGAGGAGGAAATCGCGTTCGTGCGCAGCCTCGTCATCCACCGCGACGACGACGTGCTGGTGCTCAACAAGCCCACGGGTCTGCCCGTGCAGGGCGGCATCAAGACTGGGCGCCATCTCGATCTTCTGCTCGATGGCCTCAAGTTCGAGTACGACGCGCGCCCGAAACTCGTGCACCGGCTCGACCGCGACACATCGGGGTGTCTTGTGCTCGCCCGCACCCCGCGCGCGGCGGCGGCGCTGGCAAAGTCGTTCAAGAGCCGTGAGACCACGAAGATCTACTGGGCCATCGTGCTCGGCTGCCCGCGTCCGCCGGAAGGCGAAATCCGCGGCTGGCTGAAGAAGGCCACAGGCCCGCTCGACGGCGACCGCGAGATGGTACGGCAGGCGAAGCACGGCGAACAGGACGCGCTGTTTGCGATCACCGACTACGCCACGGTCTCCGAAGCCTATCCGAAAGCCGCATGGGTGGCGCTGAAGCCGGTCACGGGCCGCACGCACCAGCTGCGCTTCCACATGGCCGGCATCGGTCATGCCATCCTCGGCGACATGAAATACAAATGCGATCTGCCCACGCCCGGGGCGCTCAGCGAACGCCTGCATCTGCACGCGCGCGCGATCGAAATTCCGCACCCGGTGAAGGGCGTGGTGAAAGTCATCGCACCGCTGTCGCCGCACATGCGCAAGAGCTTCGAGTCGCTGGGCTTTGACGAGCACGAAGCCAAGGACCCGTTCAAGACGCTGAAATGAACGCCGCGCCAATCAATCCAGCAAGGATCATCGCCGACAGCTACGCGATCCTCTCGCGCGGCGATCCGCAGGGCGCGGAGGTCACGCTGGCGCAACTCTGGAACGCGGGGCCACCGCCGCCGCCGCCAGCGGTGCATCTGCTCGGCCTCATTCGTCGCGCGCAGGGCCGCATCGGCGACGCCGAACTGCTGATGCGCCAGTCGATCGAGGCCGATCCGCGCAACGCCGAGTACCGCAACAACCTCGGCCTGCTGCTGCGCGCCGCGGGTTTTCCCGGTCACGCCATTACCGCGTTCGAGGAAGCGCTGGCGCGCGATCCGAAACTCGCCGCCGCGCGGCTCAACCTTGCGCGCGCGCTGGACGGCGTGGGCCGGCATACGGACGCCGAGCGCGAGGCGCGCGCATTGCTGAAGCAGAAGCCCAGCGCCGCTGCGTGGACGACGCTCGGCGGCGCGTTGCGCAACCAGCAACGGCTGGCCGACGCCATCGACGCCTTTGACAAGGCGCTCGTCCTTGATCCGAAGTCGTTCAACGCGCGCCACGACCGCGCTGTGGCGCTGGACCGGGCAGGTCGCGGCGAAGAGGCGGTTGCGGTTTTCGCCACGCTGCACGGCGAGGGCCTGCGTGCCGCCGAACTGTTCAAGAACTGGGCGAGCGCCCTGCTCGATCTTGGCCGGCTGGCCGACGCCGAAGCGCGGCTCGCCGAAGCGATCGCCCACCACCCCGCTGACGCCCCGTTGCACGCCGACCTCGCGCGCATGCGCTGGCTGCGCGGCGATCAGACCGGGTTCACGCGCGATTTCGAGGCGGCGGTGCAGGCGCGGCCCGATGACATCGCGCTGCGCGTCGGCTGCGCCGACATGCTGCGGCGGGGCGAACGTGCTACGGACGCCGACAGGCTGCTGGATGAAGGCCTCGCGCGGGCGCCGGGCAACCCGGTGCTGCTCGCGGCGTTCGGCGTGCTGCGCGCCGAAACCGGCGACATCGCCGCGGCCGAAGCGGCGCTGCTCGCCGCGCACGCCGCGCGGCCCGACGACTGGAGCCTGCGCGAAACCCTTGCCGCCACGCTGCTGCAGGCCAACAAGCCCGGCGACGCGATGGTCCACATCCGCGCCGCGCGGCAGGCGCATCCGCACAACTCAGCATGGCTCGCGCATGAAGCGGTGGCGCTGCGCATGCTGAATGACCCCGCCTACCCGCGGCTCTACGATTTCGAGCAGATGGTGCGCGCGTATGACCTGCCGGCGCCGGTGGGCTACGAGTCCTTTGAAGCGTTCAACGACACGCTCGCGGCGCGTCTGCGCGAGATGCACACGCTCGATGCCCATCCCATCGACCAGTCGCTGAAGAACGGCA
>JANNVF010000417.1:0-5980 GCA_031414315.1 Hyphomonadaceae bacterium
GCGAGAAGGATCTCGCAGAAACCGCGCGCGAGATCATCCGGCTCGCCGGCCACAACAACTGCAAGCTCTTCCTGCCGCTCGACATCGTGGTCGCCGAGCAGATGGCGTCCGGCGTGCCCACGCGCGTGCGCAATCTCGGCAATGTGGACGATCACGAGCGCATCCTCGACGCCGGCCCCGAAACCATCGCCCGCCTCACCCGCGCGATGGACGAGAGCAACACGCTGATCTGGAACGGCCCGCTCGGCGTGTTCGAGACCCCGCCGTTCGATCATGGCACGGTGGCTGCGGCCCGCCATGCATCGGCGCGGGCCAAGAACGGCAAGCTGATCGCGGTCGCCGGCGGCGGCGATACCGTGGCCGCGCTTAACCATGCCGGCGTCGCGGGCGACTTCACGTTTGTTTCGACCGCGGGCGGCGCGTTCCTTGAATGGATGGAGGGCAAGCCCCTCCCCGGCGTGGAGGCGTTGCGCGTGGCACAGTAGCCGACGGCGCGCGCCCGGTTGACGGTGGGCGGTGGTCCCGTAGAAATACCATACGCAGTTCAGGACATTTACCTTATGGCCCGCATCACGCTTCGCCAGCTTCTCGACCATGCCGCCGAGCACGACTACGGCCTGCCGGCGTTCAACATCAACAACATGGAGCAGGGCCTCGCGATCATGGAGGCGGCCGAGAGCGTCGATGCGCCGGTGATCATCCAGGCCTCGCGCGGCGCGCGCTCCTACGCCAACGACGTGGTGCTGACCCGGCTCATCGATGCGCTGGTGGAACTCTACCCGCACATCCCGGTCTGCATGCACCAGGACCACGGCAACAGCCCGGCCACCTGCGCCACCGCGATTCAGTTCGGCTTCACCAGCGTGATGATGGACGGCTCGCTGCTGGCCGACGCCAAGACGCCGGCGGACTACGAGTACAACGTCAACGTGACCCGTCAGGTCGTCGACATGGCGCATGCGTGCGGCGTGTCGGTCGAGGGCGAACTCGGCGTGCTCGGCAGCCTCGAGACCGGCATGGGCGAAGCGGAAGACGGCCACGGCTTCGAGGGCAAGCTTGATCACGCGTCGCTGTTGACCGACCCCGACCAGGCGGTCGACTTCGTCAAGCGCACTGGCGTCGATGCGCTGGCCATCGCGATGGGCACCAGCCACGGCGCCTACAAGTTCTCGCGCAAGCCTGACGGCGCAGTGCTGGCGATGAACGTGATCGAGGACATCCACCACCGCCTGCCCAACACACACCTCGTGATGCACGGCTCCTCCTCGGTGCCGCAGGATCTGCAGGACATCATCAACGAATACGGCGGGCAGATGCCGCAGACCTGGGGCGTGCCCGTCGAAGAGATTCAACGCGGCATCAAACACGGCGTGCGCAAGATCAACGTCGACACCGACAACCGCATGGCGATCACCGGCGCCATCCGCAAGGTGCTGGCTGAGAAGCCCGGCGAGTTCGATCCGCGCGCGTACCTGAAGCCCGCGAAGGAAGCGATGCGGAAGGTCTGCAAGCAACGCTACCAGGAATTCGGCGCCGAAGGCTGGGCCTCGAAGATCAACGTGGTGTCGCTGTCGCGGATGGCCGCGAAGTACAGCTGCGGCGAACTGCACGCGACGTTCGACACCGCGCTTGCGGCCGAGTGAGCCGCGCCCAGCGCTAAGGGCGCCGTTGCGAGGGCTCGCGCGGCGTTGAATGAGTTCGCAGGCACGTTTGCCCGGCCTCAGCATGTATCGATATCCACCAGCGGATCGTGCACGGGCGGAAACGCCAGCGGCGCCTGCGCCACCAGCGGCGGCGTCCACGACGCGGGCGCATACATCGCGCCGTACAGATGACGACCGATCCCGGCGCCGTGCCGCGATATGTGCCGCGCCGCCTTGTGCGGGTCGCGTGCGATCCAGTTCAGCCGGTCGATGCGCCAAGCGACCGTCGAGTCGTCTTCGCCCTCATAGCGCAGCCAACGGCCGCGCGCCTTGAGGCGCTCCAGCTGGAAGACAAACCCGCGCATCGCGCGTTCGTCCCGCCGCCACGCGCGCGCGATCATGCACGCCGGTGCGCCGAGAGCGGCGAGCAGCGTGCGGATCAGGCGCCAGAGGACGGTGAGGGTCATGTCGTCTCCTTGTGGTGAAGACGCGCATTATAACTCAAGTTGGGAGGTGTCGGATTCGATTCCGGCGCCGCGTTGCGCGCCTTGGACTTCAGAGGCGCGAGCTGTGGGATAGAGGGGCGAAAATCGTACAGCCGGCTTCAGCGGGCATCAAAGACTGTGGGAGCTGACGCCCTCGTTGACCCTTTTGCCGACGCTCCTGTGGACCCTTGTCCTGATCTACGTCAGCGTCGCCCTGTTCGTGCTCTCGTTCGGCGCCGTGCAGTATAAGACCGTGCAGCACCACAGCTCCGTAAAGGCGCCGCTGTTCCCAACCTTTCTGCTGCAACGGCTGGACACCTGAGCATCGACATCCGGCGGCTAAACGCCGGATAACGCCAGCGGCGTGCTGAAATCACCAGTCGCCGTACCGGAACCCCAACTCGCCGCGCAGGCGCGAGACGTCGCGGTTGCGGTCGCGGCGTTCGTGGTCGGCGTCGCGCAGGCGGCCTTCGATGCGGCTGCGTTCGGTGCGCAGACGGATGAGTTCGTCGCGGTGGCGTTGCCGCTCGGCGTCGGTCTGCGATGCGATCAGGCCCGCCTCGTTGGCGTCGATCTTGCGCTCGATGTCATCGCGCTCGCTTTCCAGCGACGAGATCGCGCTTTCCGCGCTGCGCAGCGCCGAGAGCGCGGTGTAGGCGCGCAGGCCCTCGCTGTGGGCGTCGCGGAAGACGCCGTCGAGTTCGGCCGGGCAGACGCCGTTGTACCCCGTGCCCGCCACGCCCAGACGGAAGGCGCGGGCGGGCTCGCAGTACGTCCACAGACCCTCGCTGCGGCCGCGCATGTAGAGCGTCTGATCGGCGCCCATGCCGGCCGCCGCGCAGGCCTGTTGCAGCGCCACGAACCGCTCGGGCGCGCGGCCCTCGGCGCCGTCCTGATAGCCCACCGCGCGCCAGTCAGCGACGCTGCACTGGGCGGGCGACATCGGCGGGCCGGTTTCGCAGCCCGCCAGCATGAACCCCACCACCATCAGCCCCATCGCGCCCACAAGCCGCCCGGCAACCCGCATCGTCATCTCCCCTGATCGTGACGTGGAGTTTAGCGCAGCCAAACCGACTGCGCCATGAACGGCTCGACTTTGCGGGGACCCAGCCCTAGACCGCCCCCGATCGGAGACGTCCATGAGTGCTACGGCCAAGACCATCATCGTGACCGGCGGCACCGACGGCATCGGCAAGGAAACCGTCCGTGCGCTCGTGGCGCAGGGCGCCGCCGTCACCATCGTCGCGCGCAACAAGGCCAAGGCCGATACGCTGATCGCGGCGCTGAAGCGCGACACGCCCGCCGCCGCCCTCCGCTTCGTCGCGTGTGACCTCTCCTCCCAGGCCTCGATCCGCACCGCCGCCGCCGAGATCCTCGCCACGCATCCGCGCATAGACGTGCTGGTCAACAACGCCGGCGGCGTGTTCATGAAACGCACGCTGACTGTCGATGGCTACGAGAGCACGTTCGCGCTCAACCACCTCGCCTACGCGCTGCTGACGGACCTGCTGCTGGAGCGGATCAAGGCATCGACGCCGGCGCGCATCGTCAGCGTGGCGTCCACAGTGCACACGTCGGGCAAGCTCGACTTCGACGATCTGATGGGCGCGAAGAAATACAGCGGCATCGGCGCCTACGGAAATTCCAAACTCGCCAACGTGTGCTTCACCTATGCGCTCGCGCGGCGTCTGGAAGGCACGGGCGTCACCGCCAACTGCCTGCATCCGGGCTTCGTGGCCTCGCAGTTCGGCATGAACAACGACGGCTGGATCCGCTTCGTTTTCGGCCTGCTCCAGAAAGTCGGCGGCGCGATAAGCGAAACGGACGGCGCAAAGACCAGCGTGTATCTGGCGATCTCCCCCGAGGTCGAGGGCAAGACCGGCGGCTACTACGCGGTCAGTAAGAAAGTGCCGTCCTCGCCAGCGTCACAGGATGTCGCGGCGCAGGAAAAACTCTGGACAATCACCGAGGGCCTGCTCGGCGGCGTAGCGATTGCCGCCTGATGCCCGCGCCGACCACAGGCCGCGTCCGCACGCGTCTCTATCTCATCACGCCGCCGCGGCTTTCGGCGACGTTCGCGGCGACATTGCAGGATGCGCTGTCGGGCGGCGATGTGGCGGCGGTGCAGCTGCGCCTGAAAGATATTGACGACGCCACGATCGTCGCTGCCGCGAAGACGCTGATGCCGATCGTGCAGGATGCGGGCGCGGCGTTCATTCTCAATGACCGGCCCGATCTTGCCGCCACGATCGGCGCTGACGGCGTGCATGTGGGCCAGGAGGACGCGCCGTACGCGCAGGCGCGCGCGCTGATGGGGGCCGACCGCATTGTCGGCGTGACGTGCCACGCGAGCCGCCACCTCGCCATGGAAGCCGGCGAAGCCGGCGCCGACTATGTGGCGTTCGGCGCGTTCTACCCGTCCGACACGAAAGCGCCGCCGGCCTTCGCCGACCCGGAGCTGCTGGAATGGTGGCAGGCGCTGATGGAGGCGCCGTGCGTGGCGATCGGTGGCATCACGATCGACAACGCCGCGCCACTGGTGCGCGCGGGCGCGGATTTCCTGGCGGTGGCCAACGGTGTGTGGGCGCACCCCGCCGGCCCCGCCGACGCCGTGCGCACGTTCAATGCGCTCTTCGACGATCTCGCTACGGCCTGATCGCCGCGCACGCGACCCGCGCGCCGGCGCCGCCGATGGGCTGTGTCGTGTGATCATCGGCGCCCGCGTGCACGATGAGCGCCGCGCCCTTCGCGCCAAGCAGCGGCATGCGCCAGTCCTGCGCCTGCGCCGCCAGCGTCACGTTCGGCGTGAACAGCTCGGCGCCGAACGCGCCTGTCTCGGCGGCATGGATGTTGGGGAGATCACCCTCCTCCGGCCCGGTCGGGTTGAGCAGGCCGTGCGTGGCGCCCGTCGCGCCGTGGCCGACGTGGGCGCCGGAGGCCTGGAAGCCCGCCGCGAAATCCGTGCAGTCGCCGTTCTGGTGGAGGTGCGCGCCATGCCAGCCGGGGGTCAGCGACCGCGCGGCGAAATCGAGCCGGATCACCACGCCCCACGGGCCTTCCTTGAAACGCGCCGTGCCGATCCGTCCGCCCTGCGCGTTGACGATCGGCGCCTCCACGGCCCGGCCTATCGAAACGGACGCCATCGGCACAGGCGCGGCAGGCGGCGCGGCGGCCTCGTTCGCTTCGATGGAGACACAGCCCGCGAGCAGCATGGCGGCCAGACCTGTTGCGACGCGCATGGCGCTCTCCCTGTCGTGGAAACTGGCTTGCGGCTATAGCGCACCGCGCTGCGGGAGTCCCCGTCGCGCCGAATTGCCGCTAGGATCGGCGGAAAACCGGTGAGGACACGCCATGAAGCTCTACGACGAAAACAACCCCGCGCCGAACCCGCGCCGGGTGCGCATCTTCCTCGCCGAGAAGGGTGTGACGATCCCGCTGGTGCGCGTGGCGATGCGCAAGGGCGAGCACAAGGCGCCTGAACACAAGGCGCGCAACTCGCTGGGCCAGCTGCCGACGCTGGAGCTCGATGACGGCACGATGATTTCCGAGAGCGTCTCGATCTGCCGCTACCTGGAAAGCCTGCATCCCACGCCGCCGCTGTTCGGCTCGACGCCGGTGGAGAGCGCGCTGATCGACATGATGATCCGCCGCGTGGAGTTCCAGATGATGACGCCGGTGGGCATGTTCTGGCGCCACGCGCACCCGTTGACCGCGCCCCTTCTCACCCAGTTCAACGACTTCGGCGAAAGCAACCGCGCGCATTACGCCAGCGCCTGCCGCTGGCTCGATCGCGAGATCGCCGGGCGCGCGTTCGTCGCGGGCGACATGTATTCCATGGCCGACATCATCGCG
>JANNVF010000418.1:0-3767 GCA_031414315.1 Hyphomonadaceae bacterium
GGCCGGGTGCGGAGCGCCGGGAACGATTTCCACGGCGCGGGTCTCTTCAAGTTTGCCCTCGTCACCAGCACCAACCTCAACGCGACGACCACCGCCACGGCCACCTTGACCGGCAACTTCGTCACTAGTTGCACCGTCACCTACGGAGGCAATGGCTATGTCGCGGCGCCGGCGGTGACGCTTTCCGGTGGCGGCGGTTCCGGCGCGACGGCCACGGCCACGGTCAGCGGCGGCGTGGTGACGGCCATCACCATCAACAGCACCGGCACCGGCTACAGCAGCGCGCCCGCCGTGACGGTGGCTCCGCCGCCGCAGACGCTCACTTACACGACCTACTGGAGCAACGACGGCACCAGCAGCGCCGGCAGCGAGCCGGCTGCCGCCGTGAGCGTGCCGGTGGCCGAAGGGCTGTTCACCGCGCGGCTGGGCGATGCGGCGCAGGCGAACATGACCGCGTTCAGCGCAGGACTCTTCGCGCAGCCGAACCTGCAGTTGCGAATCTGGTTCAATGACGGCGTGAACGGCTTTGCCGCGTTAAACCCCGCGCAGCCGTTGACCGCCGCGCCGTACGCGTTTCAGTCGCTGCGGGTGGCGGATGGCGCGGTGACGGCGGCGGCGCTGGCACCGGGTTCCATCACGGCGCTCGCGCTCGCCGACGGCGCAGTGACGGCGGGGAAACTTGCGCCCGGCGCGGTGAGCCAACTCGCCGCCTCGGACGGCTCGCCGACCAACGCCGTGCAGGTGAACGCAATCGGCTACGTCGGCATCGGCACCAACCAGCCGCAGGTGCCCCTGCATGTCGTCGGAAGTGTGATCGTGCAAGGAGCCTTGTTATTCGATGTGGAAGCGGACCGCGTGGAAATAGGGACCGGGGCCGCTGCCCCGGGGAATTCTGCCGTGGCTCTGGGGAAGAGCGCGACCGCGAACAGTCTCGGAGCCACGGCATTGGGATTCGGTGCCAACTCACTTGGCTATGGTTCACTGGCTGTCGGTTATGCCGGTGCCGATGGTGATTGGGCAATGAGCTTGGGGAATTTCGCGGTTGCCAATGGTGTTTCCGCTTTGGCCTTGGGCGGTGGCGATTCCTCCACTTTGGCCACCGGAGACTTCACGACCGCAGTCGGAACCTATGCCCGTGCCACAGCCGACGGCGCTACTGCGTTGGGGAACAGTTCCCAAGCCACCCGCAATGGAGCCACGGCCTTGGGAGAATATGCGGTTGCCAGCGGCATCTACGCCACGGCCTTGGGATACAATGCTAGGGCCGGCGGCACCAACGCCACGGCTTTGGGCTGGAGCGCCAATGCCACAGCCTCCCAAGCCACTGCCTTGGGTTATATCGCCCAAGCCAACGCTGCGAACGCCACAGCCATCGGTGTCCAGGCCCTCGCCCTGGCGCCGGGGGCCACCGCGTTGGGCTACTTCGCCAAAGCCGGCAGCAATTACACGACGACGTTTATGGGCATAACCACTACGAATACCGTCGGCTCGTACGCCACCGCCATCGGCTATCGTTGCGTGGCGTTGGGTCAATACTCGACCGCGCTGGGGGGAGAATCGTACGCGTCGGGGGACCATGCCACGGCGTTGGGCTATTCCAGCGCCACTCGCCCTTACTCCACCTCGATGGGCTTCAGCACGTTTGCTCGCGGTGATTACTCCACGGCGATGGGTGCCAATTCCGACGCCAGCGGCGACTACTCCACGGCCCTGGGCGACTCCACCGCCAGCGGCGGTTACTCCACGTCGATGGGGTATCACACGGTCGCCAGCGGTGCTTTCTCCACGGCAATGGGACGCGTCAGCACGGCGAGCGGCAGTTACTCCACCTCCATGGGGAATTCCACCGCGGCTGGCGATTACTCGGTCGCCTTGGGGCGCACCAGCGTCGCCGCTACCCCCAACTCGTTCGCCGGCGGACGTCAGGCGATGGCGAACCACACCGGCGCATTCGTCTGGGCCGACGCGAGCGCGTTCGATTTTGCCTCGACCACGGACAACGGCTTTTTCGTCCGCAGCCTGGGCGGGGTGAAATTCGTGACGGCCATCAATGGCAGCGGCGGCGAAACCGCGGGAGTGAAAGTGAATGCGGGAGGCGGCGCTTGGGTGACGGTGTCGGATCGTAATTCCAAAACAAATTTCGCCGCGGTCAACAGCCGCAGCGTGCTCGAAAAGCTGGCGGCCATCCCCCTCCAGACGTGGAATTGGAAGACCGAGGATCACGCCGTGCGCCACATCGGGCCGATGGCGCAGGACTTTTTCGCGGCGTTCGGCCTCGGCGAGGACGAGCGGCACATCTGCACCGTGGACGCCGACGGCGTGGCGCTGGCGGCGATCCAGGGGCTGAACGAGAAGGTGAACGAGCAGCAGGCAAACCTGAAATCCCGTGACACCGAAGTGCAGGAACTCAAGCAAACCGTCGCGGAACTCAAGGCGCTCGTGCAACAGCTCGCCGGCCAGGGAGGAAAGTAACCATGAACCGCACCACCTGCTTTCTCTCCGCCATCGTCTGGCTCGCCGTCGCGCTCGCGGGGCACGCCCAGACCAACCGCATCGTCTGGTTCACCATCGACGGCGGAGGCGGCACGAGCACCGGCGGCGTCTATGCCGTCAGCGGCACTCTCGGCCAGCCGGATGCGGGCGCGACCCTGACGGGCGGCAACTACTCGCTCACCGGCGGCTTTTGGAGCGGGCTGGCGGCTGTGCAACAGCCCGGAGCGCCCACCCTTTTCATCACAACCGCCGGCCCGAACGCCACCCTCTCATGGTCGCCTGCCACGCCGGGCTTCGTCCTGCAAGAGAGTCCCACGCTCTTGCCGCCCGTGTGGACGAACGCCGCCAGCGGCGCGCTCAACCCCGCCACCGTGCCCGCCAGCGGCCCGACCCGCTTTTTCCGTCTGCGCAAGCCGTGAGGCGGGGGATCATCTCGCGGAAGATTCTTTGTTTTCTTGAAAGAATCTGCCCGCCGCCGGCTTACCAGAGATATGAAAACCACATTTGTTTCGGATCACAGAATGACCTTCACCTCGTTTTGCCTCGCAGCATTGCTGCTGGCCGCCGGCGGGCGCGCGACCGCGGCCACCCGGACTTGGGACGGCAGCAGCGACGGTTACTGGGGCACGGCGGCCAACTGGAGCGGGAACGTGGCCCCCGTGCATGGGGACGACCTGGTCTTTCCTTCGGCGGCCACCAGGTTCCTGGCGACGAACAACCTCGCCTCGTTGCGGCTGACTACGATCACGTTCAGCGGCGGGGCCAGTTACACGCTCCGCGGGAATTCCATCACCCTGACCAATGGAATCTCCGCCTCCAGTTCAACCGTTGCAGACTACACCCTCGATCATTCCATCACCTGCGGCGCGAGCCAGACTTTTACCTGCGTCACCGACTCGCGATTGCTCCTCAACGGATCCATCAATTTGGGCGCCTTCACCTTGACGGTGGACGTCAACGGCATCGTCAGCCCACAGGTCGAGATTACCGGAGCCATCGGCGGCTCTGGTGGCATTGTCAAAGCGGGCAGTGGAACGTTGCGACTTTCCGGCGCGAACACCTTCAGCGGCGACGTCGTCATCAACGACGGCGGCTTGGAAGCCTACAGCAACACGGCGCTCGGCAACACGGTGGGCGCGACGGTGTTCAATGGAGGCGGCAATCTGGTGCTGTACAACGTGGCCATCAGCGGCGAAACACTGAACGTCCAAGGGTCTTACGACGGCGCCCTGAAGGTGTTCGCGCCGGAAAGTCGCAACGTTCCACTGCCCGCT
>JANNVF010000419.1:0-4432 GCA_031414315.1 Hyphomonadaceae bacterium
GCCGCGCGGCGACGGCGTGTTGGTCCGGATCATGTTGTCGAACAGCTGATTGATCTCGGAGTCGGAGTCGTCCCACTCCGATTGCGTACCGCAGATCAGCTTGCCGCGGCCCTTGAGCCGGGTGCCCGTGGCCCCGGAAACGGCCTTGCAGACAAGGGTTTCACCCTTGTCATTGACGTAGCGGACCTGCCGCGGCGTTGGCGCGGCCTTGGGCTGGGCGGCGGGTGTAGCCTCGCTAGCGGCCGCCGCCGGCTCGGACGCTGGTGGCGTGGCGTCCTGCGCCCAGGCGGTCGCGGCGAGGGCAAGGGTGACGGCGAAGGCGGCGATGCGCATGGTCGTTGCTCAATCCGTAGCTTCTTTGAGGAGCTTTTTGCCACGAAAAAAACGGATGGCAAACTGCGCGGCGACAAACGACGGGAGGTGGCGCGGGGATTGCCCGCGCCATCCCCTGCGGTCACAAGCGCTTGCGCATGAGTGATGATGTCCCCCCGCCGCCTGACGGATTCGCGCCTTCGGCGCGCGGCCCCTTCACAACCCACAACGGGCCGATGTTCCACAAGGTGCGGAACGACGGGACGTACGAACACGCCTTCTTCGTCCTGCCGCGCCACTGCAACGCGATGGGCATCGTGCACGGCGGCATGCTGACGACGTTCCTCGACGGTCTTCTGGCCCGCGCGGTGTACGAGGCTGTGAAGGCGCAGTCGGTCACGCTTCACCTGTCGGTGGACTTCCTGTCGGCCGCGCGGTTGGGCCAGTGGGTGCTGGGCGACGCAACGGTGACCCGCGTTGCAAAGGAGATCGCCTTCGCCGAAGCGCGGATTCACGCCGATGGGCGCGACATCCTGCACGGCTCGGGCATCTTCAAGCGCTAGCGGTCACCAGAAGAGGTCGTAGTAGACGCTCAGAACTTCGCCGCTCCAGATATCGACGAGCAAGGCGTCACGCCCGACACGAACCCACTCGCACCCGATCGGCGGATAGCCGAGTCCGTACGCGCGCCAGTCGAGGTAGTAGTGTGCGGAATACCAGCCGCCGGGCAGGTAATCGCCGTAGTACCAGGTGCGCACGAACCAGCCGCTCGGATAGCGGTACGCCGCTGCGCGATAGCGGTACGGCGCGCGGTAGTGGTGCTGGAATATCTGCGGGTTGTACCAGTTGCGCCCGTGGTCCCGGTCACGGAAGGCGTGTCCTTCGCCCGGACGGCGATGTCCGCCGCGCCCGGAGTCGTAGCGACGATCACCACCGCGATTATCGTAGTTGGCGCTGTCGTGTCCGCGATCGGTCCACCGCTCGACGCCGCGATTGTCACCGCCACGATCGCCATACGTGCGGCCATCGCCACCTTGGCGACCCCTATCACCGTCGCGACCGCCGTCCAGATCGTAGTCGCCGCGTCCGCGACCGTTGTCTTGTGCGTATCCGTTGTTCGAGCCGCCGCGACCGCGCGCATCACCGGGGCCCTGCCCACCGCGATTGCCGTCGCCGCGCGACTGACCGCCGTTGCGCGCCACTACCGGCGGGCCACCGTTTCCGGCGCCCGGGACGCCTGCGGCCGGACCGCGATCACGCCCGCCGCCGCCGTTATCGCCAAAATTCCGCCCACGCGCACCGGACTGATCGCCGCCGCCGTTGCGGCCACCCTGATCTCCGCCGCGCCAGCCCTGACCGTCGCGCGGGCCGCCGCCATTCCGCGCCACCGAGGGACCGCCAGTGTTGGCGATTGCCGCCGGCGGTGCGGGCGGCGCGGATGGCTGCTGGTTGTATCGGGGGGTGTACAGGCCCCCGTTGGGTCGTTGGCCCGTGTCGCGCGGAACCGCGTTCTCGGGAGCTGGGTTCTGGGCGCCGGCGTTCTGTCGACCGCCACCGCGCCCGCGATCGCCGTTGTCATCGCCGCCGCGACCGCGCGACTCCCCTGACGGCTCCCCACCACGGTCCCCGTGACCGCGACGACCGCCACCGTCGCCCGGCTGGGCGTAAGCGACGGCCGTGGTGGCCAGCAACATGGTCAGCGAAACAGCGACAAGACGGGCCATAAGCGCAACTCCGGGCTACGGCCGGAGAGGCCGCAGCATGCAGCAGTCAGTTCGCGCCCGGGACAATGAACCGCTGTTGAACGGGTCAGTCATGTTGGCGCGCCGACATGTCACTCGTCGTCGCTGAGACCTTCGATCGAGCGGTAGACCGCTTCACGATCCAGCCCGTGCGCTGGCGCGGAATCGATCATCTGCGTCGCTTCCAGGCTCCATCGATCGGCGTCGAGACGGGCGATCCGCAGCGCCTCCGTTGCGACACGAATTTCCTCACCCGCAGTGTTCGGGAAGGGGTTGGCGTTCGACGGCGGTGCATCACCGGCGCGGAACCGGCCGGTCAGAACCGGCGTCTTGCCCTGCGCCTGGTAGACACGGACGACGTAGCCGCCACTCGACCAGTTGCGCGCCGGCAGACGCACTTCCAGCTTGTTGGTTTCCGCCTTGTCCACGATCCCGCCATCCGCGCGCGCCACTTCCACGCGATACTGCGCGGTGTCACCCGACCAGCGCAGCAGCAGCGGACGCCGGCCGCGCCGGATGGACGCGATGCCGTCCGACAGACCCGCAGCGGCCCAGCGCGGCGGGCCCTCGTTGCGTCCGCGCACGACGCCGAAGTTCGAGCTGCGCCGGATTTCCGGCATCCAGTTGTCGAGCAGGATTTCCATCGCGTTATCGACGACATTGGCGCGCCGCTGGCTGCGCGGCAGCTCGACCTGCGACGGCCCCCGCACGAACCCGGAGGAGCTCGCGCCATCGAGACGATAGGTCACCGATGACCCGGCGCCGCTGGCGATCACGACGTCGCCCTCACACAGCACCTCCATCGGCGCCGGGCGGAACCGTTCCGTTCCGGCACGCTGGATGAACACGTCGGTGCGTTGCCCGACGACGTTCTGCACCACGCCGACCATGGCCCTGTCGCGGGGGCAGGCAGCGGCCTCCGCAGTGACGGCCAGGAGCGCCAGGGCGGAAATGCCGAACGCCGAAATCGCACGGTTGATCATGGTTTTTCCTCTGGACCTTCCTGTTTAAGTACCGCCTCGCGCATGTCGCTGACATCGTCGAAGGCGTTTGAAAGCGAAGCTGCAAGGGCGCACGCGGCAAAAACACCCCAATACCCGACCTTGATGGTGAAGAAAGTGAGCGCCAATCCGACCAAAGAAAGGAGATTTGCGATCAAAATCGAGAGAGAGAGCGGGTGGGTAAGATTGTCCACCATAAACCGGGTCACCCGTCCGAACGTGGTGCGCGGTTGCCTGCGCAACAGGCGTCGCGCGGCCCGGTTGATCATCAGGTACATGAAATAGACGACCACTGTAATCCCGACCACATACCCAAGCCCGGTCCAGTAGGGGAACCGGCGGAGTGGCCCCGCCATATCGAGGCCACGCGCGGCGTTGGCGAGGATGAAGGACCCGGGCATGGTGCCGTAGGGCGTCGGGAAGGTGTCACGCACGATCCGCGCGGTCGATCCCACCACCACCATGGCGCCGCAGAACGCCTTGTTCGACGTCTCACCGGCGTCCATCGCCGCGATGATGTCCATGGCCCGGAACCGGGTGGCGACCGACGCGGTGATCGCGCCGCACCGGGCCGCCTGTGCGGGACGCACGGTCGTGGTTGGCCAGGCAGCGGATGACCACGTCCCCTGCTCCTCTGACTCGCCGTTCCACTTCAGCGCCATGTGATAGAAGATCGGGCCGCTGTGATCGTCAAAGATCATGGCGCCGCCCGGCGTCTGCAGCTGAAGCTTCGCGGACTTTCCAGCGCAGCGCATCGTCCTCAGCGCCCGTGCGATTTCGGTCTTCGCCTTCAGCCCATCGTCGAAGCGGGCGGCGGCTGACAGGTAGAGCGCGACGCTGGCGCGCGGTTGACGCGCCTCGCCGGCGCCTTCGCAGATCCAGTACTCCACGTTGTCGACCACGCGCTCGGTGGTCGACCACACCCGAACCGTGCCCTCCACCACCCGATCCAGCGGCGCAGGCGGCTGCGTGCGCGTGCGCTCGAAGATGGAGGGCGTCGTCCACTCAGTGCGCGCAAGGACGAGGAGCGGCGTGTCGCCCTTCTCGCGCCAGCGCCGGATCGCGGCCGCGTAGGTGAAGTCGTCCTCCGGCGTCGGCGCGAAGCTCGTGTCCACATCGACGAACACGGCGGCGGCGCCACTCGCGCTCAGAAAATCGAGAATCTCGCTGAGCGGGCCGCGCGGCACATAGAGCGGCACGTTCTGCAGCGGGATCGGTTGCGGTGCGGGGCTTTCGGCGGGCGCGGGCGCCGGCGGCGGGGCGACTGGAGGGACGGCGGCAGCTTGCTTGCGCTTGCTGTCGCGGGAGGCGGCGGCAAGCCAATCGTCATCGGAGAAATCGACGAGGACGACGGGCGTGGCGTCGCCGGCGAACGCC
>JANNVF010000420.1:0-2699 GCA_031414315.1 Hyphomonadaceae bacterium
GGGGCGGCCCAGGCCTGTGCTGAAGCGCCATAGGCCGCCACCCCCAGCGCGCCCGCGCTGGCGGTCAAGAACATGCGTCGATCCATGTAAAGTCTCCCGGTGGGTTTTGTGGCGCGCACCTTATTGTTTATCGACGAACCGGCAAGGCGGAAATCGACCAACGACGGCCGTCGCTGATCCCGCCTTAGGGCGCGCCATTGATCGAACGGGGGAGGCGGGCTATCTAGATTGTTCGCCCTTTTTCCCGTGCATTTTTTGGCAGGATTGAACCCGTTGGCCCGTGTCACCGTTGAAGATTGCGTCGACAAGATCCCGAACCGCTTCTCGCTGGTTCTTCTCGCCGCGCACCGCGCCCGGGCCATTTCTTCCGGCGGCGCCCCGCTGGTGGACCGTGACCGGGACAAGGACCCCGTGGTCGCGCTCCGCGAGATCGCCGATGAGGCCGTTCTCCCGCACGACGTGCGCGAAAGCCTGATCACCCAGTTCCAGGAAGTCCAGCCCGCCGCCAAGGCCGAGGAGGAGCAGGACATGCTCGCACTCGCGGCCCCGGTGGAAACGAGCGAGGAAGAGGTCCTGAAGGCGCTGCAGCTGGAAGCCGAAGCGCAGCGCGACGAACGGTACTAGCGCCATGCCGGCGGCGGATGGCGGCAGACCAGACGCCACCACCGCCCCGAAACGGGCGCGGTATCTCCGGCAGTTCGAGCTGGTGGAGCGCGTCCGCGCGTACGACCCCGCGGTCGACGAAAACCTGATCAACCGGGCGTACGTCTACGCCACCATGAAGCACGGCAGCCAGAAGCGGCATTCCGGCGACCCGTACTTCGCCCACCCCATCGAGGTGGCGGGCATCCTCACCGAATACCGGCTCGACACGTCGACGATCGTCGCGGGGCTGCTGCACGACACCATCGAGGACACCGAGGCCACGCGCGCGGAGATCGCGCAGCTGTTCGGCGAACCGATCGCGGAGCTCGTGGAGGGCGTCACCAAGCTGTCCAAGCTTGAGGTTCTGGAAGAGCAGGACAAGCAGGCGGCCAACCTGCAGAAATTCATCCTGGCGATGTCCAAGGACATCCGCGTGCTGCTCGTGAAGCTGGCCGACCGGCTGCACAACATGCGCACGCTGAAGCATCATCCCAAGCCCGAGAGCCGCCACCGGATCGCCAAGGAGACGCTGGAGATCTACGCGCCGCTCGCGCGCCGCATCGGCATGGACCGGATGTCGAGCGAGCTGGAGGATCTGGCGTTCGCGGAGGCGTACCCGGAGGCCAGCAAGGCGATCGTGGCCCGGCTGGAGACGATCCGCGCCGAACGTGGCGACGCGATCCAGCGCATCTCGGAAGTGATTGCCGAGACCTTCGAAAAGGCCGGCGTCGATTCCCGCACGTACGGGCGGCTGAAGCAGCCGTACTCGATCTGGCGCAAGCTGCAGCGCAAGTCCGTGCAGTTCTCCGATCTCGCCGACATCTTCGCGTTTCGCGTGGTGGTGAAGAGCATCGACGATTGCTACCTCGCGCTCGGGCTCGTCCACCAGAACTGGCGTTGCGTGCCCGATCAGTTCGAGGATTTCGTCTCCAATCCGAAACCGAACGGCTACCAGTCGATCCACACCACGGTGATCGGTCCCGGCAACGTGCGCGTCGAAATCCAGATCCGCACCGAGGAGATGGACGAATTCGCCGAGGTCGGTGTGGCCGCGCACTGGCGCTACAAGAACGAGAACTACGGGTTCGACGCCGAGCGTGCGCGCCGCGAAGGGGTCGATCCGCGCGCGGCTGTTCGTTCGCTGCTGGAGATCGCCGAACACGGCGGGGACTCCGAGGAATTCCTCGAACACGCCAAGCTCGATCTCTACCACGATCACGTCTTCGCGTTCACGCCGAAGGGCACGCTGATCGACTTGCCGACGGGCGCGACGCCGCTCGACTTCGCGTACGCGGTTCACTCCGACGTCGGCGACCGATGCATCGGCGCGAAGATCAACGGCGTGGACAAGCCGCTGCGCACGCAGCTGTTGAACGGCGACGTGGTGGAAGTGATCTGCGCCGACAAGCCCGCCCCGGTACCCGGCTGGGCGTCGCTGACGAAAACCGGCCGCGCGAAAAGCGCGCAGCGACGGCTCGAGCGTCAGCAGCGCCACGAGGAGTTCGTGAAACTGGGGCGCGATCTCGTGGCGCACGCGCTGCACCGCTATGGCCACGATCTGGCGGAAACCGATCTGGAGGAAGCCGCGCAGCGGCTCAACCTGCCGAGCGTGGAGGAATTGTTCGCCAGCGTCGGCGAAGGCTCGGTCAAGCCGGGTGACGTGACCGTGGCGGCGTTCCCCGCGCTTGCGGAAAAGATCACGGCCGAACGCGCGCGCGCGCCGATGAACCCGAAGAAGGCGCGGCTCTATGTGCGCGGCAGCGGAATGACGCCTGGCGTCACGATGCATTTCGCCGAATGTTGCTCGCCGATTCCAGGCGATCGCATCGTCGGCGTGCATGAAGCCGGCAAGGGCGTCGTGGTCCACACCATCGACTGCGAACGGCTCGAGAAGCTGGAGACCGAAGACCCCGAGTGGCTCGATCTGCAGTGGACCGAGAACGCCAAGGAGCATGCACTCGCGGTCGCGCGCATCCGCGCAACGGTGGAGAACAGCCGCGGCGTGCTGGCGACGCTGGCGAAGATCATCTCTGAAAACGAGGGCGATATCCTCA
>JANNVF010000421.1:0-5811 GCA_031414315.1 Hyphomonadaceae bacterium
CGGCGCGCGCGGCGATGTGCGCGTGCGCCGCACATTCCTTGGCCTGCACGCACTGGCGCCGGAATACGCGCACGATCGCGCCGGATTTGTGCGCCACGTCGCAGAGATCATGATTCCCGCCATCGCACACGAAGGCGCGGCCGACGCGGTCGACGCGTTCTGCGACGACATCGGCTTTACGGCGGCAGAGACCGAGATCGTGTTCAAGGCGGCGCGCGCGCATGGTCTGCCGGTGAAGCTGCACGCCGACCAACTGAGCGACCAGAACGGCGCGGCGCTCGCGGCGCAGTATCAGGCGCTGTCGGCCGATCATCTCGAGTGGCTGAACGACGATGGCGTTGCGGCGATGGCGGCCGCGGGCACGGTGGCGGTGTTGTTGCCCGGCGCGTTCTACGCGTTGCGCGAAACGCGCCTGCCGCCGATCGACAAGCTGCGCGCCGCTGGCGTCGCGATGGCGGTGGCGACCGACTGCAATCCCGGCACGTCGCCGGTCGCTTCGCCATTGCTGATGCTCAACATGGCGTGCACGCTGTTCCGTCTCACGCCCGAGGAAGCCATCGCTGGCATGACCCGCCATGCGGCGCGCGCGCTTGGACTTCACGATGAGATCGGTACGCTTGAAATTGGCAAGGCGGCGGATCTCGCAGTCTGGAACATCGCGGAGCCTGCCGAGCTCTGCTACTGGATGGGCGCCGATCTCCTGCGTGAACGCGTGTTCGCGGGCCGCCCGCGCTGAGCCCATTTGCGCGGTGGCGGCAAAGGGCTAGAAGCGCGCCAGCACTGGAGGACCCCGTGAATCCCCGACATGATCCCAGCCGCGTCATCCGTGCGCCGCACGGGACCGCGCGCACCTGCAAGAGCTGGCAGACCGAAGCGGCGCTGCGCATGTTGATGAACAATCTCGATCCTGACGTGGCCGAGCATCCGACGGAGCTCGTGGTCTATGGCGGCATCGGGCGTGCGGCGCGGGACTGGGCTTCCTACGACGCGATCGTGGACACGTTGCGCCGGCTCGGGGACGACGAAACCCTGCTGATACAGTCAGGAAAGCCCGTCGGCGTGTTTCGCACGCACGAGAACGCGCCGCGGGTGCTGCTTGCCAACTCGAACCTCGTGCCGCGCTGGGCGACATGGGAGCATTTCGATGAACTCGATCGCAAGGGTCTGATGATGTACGGCCAGATGACGGCCGGCTCGTGGATCTACATCGGCAGCCAGGGCATCGTGCAGGGCACCTACGAAACCTTCGCGGAAATGGGCCGACAACACTTCGGCGGCGATCTTGTGGGAAAATGGATTCTCACCGCCGGCCTTGGTGGCATGGGCGGCGCACAACCGCTCGCTGCGACAATGGCCGGCGCATCGTGCCTCGCCATCGAATGTCAGGCCGATCGCATCGAGAAGCGTCTCGCCACGCGCTATCTGGATCGCCGCGCGGACACGATCGAGGACGCGCTCGCGCTCATTGCGGACGCCTGCGCGAAGAACGAAGCGATCTCCGTCGGCCTGCTTGGCAACGCCTGCGAAGTCTTGCCGGAACTGGTGAAGCGCGGCGTGCGGCCCGACGCGGTCACCGATCAGACCTCGGCACACGATCCCGCCAACGGCTATCTGCCGAAAGGCTGGACGGTGGAGCGGTGGCGCGCCATGCGCGAGCAGAATCCCGCTGAAGTGGCCGAAGCCGCGCGTGCGTCGATCGCCGAGCATGTGCGGGCGATGCTCGATTTCAAGGCGAATGGGTCGGTCGTTGTCGACTACGGCAACAACATCCGCCAGGTCGCCAAGGACATGGGCGTGGAGGACGCTTTCGCGTTTCCGGGCTTCGTACCAGCCTACGTCCGGCCGCTGTTCTGTCGCGGCATTGGCCCCTTCCGCTGGGCGGCTCTCTCGGGCGATCCGGCAGACATCGCGCGCACCGATGCAAAAGTGAAGGAACTGATCCCCGACGACAAACGCCTGCACCGCTGGCTCGACATGGCGGCCGAGCGCATCGCCTTCCAGGGCCTGCCGGCGCGCATCTGCTGGGTGGGCCTCGGCCAGCGCGACAAGCTGGGTCTTGCGTTCAATGAAATGGTGGCGAACGGCGATGTGAAGGCGCCGATCGTCATCGGCCGCGATCACCTCGACAGCGGTTCAGTGGCCAGTCCCAACCGCGAAACCGAAGCGATGCGCGACGGCAGTGATGCGGTGAGTGACTGGCCGTTGCTCAACGCGTTGCTCAACACTGCATCCGGCGCGACCTGGGTGTCGTTGCATCACGGTGGCGGCGTGGGCATGGGCTATTCGCAACACGCCGGCATGGTGATCGTGTGCGACGGGACGGAGGCTGCGGCGCAACGCATCGCCCGGGTGCTGTGGAATGACCCGGGCACCGGCGTCATGCGCCACGCGGACGCCGGCTACGATATCGCCGTCGCGTGCGCACGCGAGCAAGGTCTCGACATGCCGATGCTGGAGCATGGCCGATGACGCATTTCGATCTCGCAGCGCTGCGCGCCATCCTCAACGGCGAAAGTGCGCCGACGCTGGCGCCCGCCGACTACGCCCGTCTCGATGCGTCCGCGGCCGCTGTGGCGCGCGTGCTGCAGCATGGCGACGCCGTCTATGGCGTCAACACCGGCTTCGGCCTGCTCGCATCGACACGCATTGCCGACGACAAGCTTGGCCAGCTGCAACGCAACCTCGTGCTCTCGCACTGTTGCGGCGTGGGCGACGCGCTGCCTGATCGCGTCGTTCGCCTCGTCGTGGCGCTGAAGATCATCGGCCTCGCACGCGGCCACTCGGGCGTGCGCCGCGTCGTCGTCGATACGCTGGAACGCCTGCTCGCAGCGCAGGCGTATCCTGTGATTCCCTCGCAAGGCTCGGTCGGCGCGTCCGGTGATCTCGCCCCGCTGGCGCACATGAGCGCAGCGCTGATCGGCGAGGGTCACATCCGATTGAACGGAGAGTGCCTCGCGGCGAAGGACGCGCTGCAGCGCATCGGCGTGGCGCCGCTGATGCTCGGGCCGAAAGAGGGCCTCGCGTTGCTGAACGGCACGCAGGTCTCCACCGCACTCGCGCTTGACGCGCTGTTTCGCGCGCAGGACGCATTCCATGGCGCACTCTTCGCCGGCGCAATGTCGGTGGATGCGCTCAAGGGCAGCGACGCGCCGTTCGATCCGCGCATCCACGCCGCGCGCGGTCATCGCGGCCAGAGCGAGGTCGCCGCACACATGCGTGCGTTGCTCGCCAGCAGCACGATCCGAGAAAGCCACCGCGACTGCGACCGTGTCCAGGACCCCTACTCGCTGCGCTGCCAGCCGCAGGTGATGGGCGCATGCCTCGATGTGCTGCGCAATGTGGCCACAACGCTGGAGACGGAGGCCAACGCCGCAACCGACAACCCGCTTGTATTCGCCGAAGACGATGCCGTGCTGTCCGGCGGCAACTTCCACGCAGAACCCGTCGCCTTCGCCGCTGACTTCCTCGCCATCGCCACAAGCGAGATCGCCTCGCTCAGCGAGCGCCGCCTCGCCATTCTCGTGGATCCGAAGATGAGCGGCCTGCCGGCGTTTCTCGTGGAGGACAGCGGGCTCAACTCGGGCTTCATGATCGCCCAGGTGACGGCGGCGGCGCTCGTCTCGGAGAACAAGACGCTGGCGCATCCGGCCAGCGTCGATTCCGTGCCGACCTCCGCGAATCAGGAGGATCACGTCTCGATGGCGACATTCGCGGCGCGCAAGGCCGGCGACATCGCGTGCAACACCGCGCGCGTAGTGGCGATCGAGCTGATGGCCGCCGCGCAGGGCCTCGACTTTCACCTGCCCATGAAGACGTCGCCGAAACTCCAGGCGGCGCACGCAATGATCCGCGAGCGTGTGGCCCATCTCGACGGCGATCGCATGATGGCGCCAGACATCGAGGCGCTCACGGAGCTGATCGGCACGGGCGTCTTCACGACGATGCTGCGCAACGCTAACCACGATGGTTGACGCGGCGACGACGACAAGGTGCAAGCAGGCATGACCATTCCCGATCATGCGCCCCCCCGGGCACTTTCACTGCGAGGGCTCACCAAGGCCTTCGGCGACAAACGCGCCGTCGATGCACTCGATCTCGATGTGCGCGCTGGAGAACTCTACGCTCTGCTCGGCCCCAATGGCGCCGGCAAGACGACGACCCTGCGCATGGTGGCGGGGCTGCTGCAGCCCGACGCCGGCGCCATCACCGTGTTCGGCGTGGACGCGCGGGCGAAACCAAAGGACGCCAAGCGCATCACTGCATGGTTGCCCGACGAGCCGATGCTGTACGACAAGCTGACCGCCTGGGAGTATCTCGAGTTTGTCGCGGGGCTCTGGGGCGTGCCGCCGAAGGTCGCGAAGGCGCGGGCGCAGGAGCTGCTCGAGCTTCTCGACCTCTGGGACCACCGCAACGATCGCTGTGAAGGTTTTTCCCGCGGCATGAAACAGAAGGCCGCGCTCGCTGCGGCGCTCATTCATGAACCGAAGCTGCTGATGCTTGATGAGCCGCTCACCGGTCTGGACGCGGCTATCGCGCGTCAGGTGAAGGACCTGTTGCAGACGCGCGTGCGCGCGGGCGCCGCGATCATCCTGACAACCCACATCCTCGATGTCGCCGAACGCATGGCGCACCGGATCGGCATCATTCGTGGCGGCAAACTGGTGGCCGAAGGCACGCTGGAGGAGCTGCAAGCGCGCTCCACCTCCGGGCGTACGCTGGAAGACGTGTTCCTGCAGCTCACTGCGGATCAGCCGGCGTGACGCACACCAAAGATCGTTTTCTCGGCGGCTTTGTCTTTCTGTTGCTGCACGAGCTACGACTCGCGTTCCGAACGCGCAGCGACCCGCAACGACGCGGACGGCTGATCGTGATGGCCGTGCTCGCGGCGCTGCTCCTCGGTGTGAGCTGGACGGTGGCGAACGTGTTATCCTCCGTGGAGCCCGGCTTCGATGCGGCGACGCTGACGCTGACGAGTGTTGGTATCTTCTTCGTCAGCACGCTCATGCTTGGCCATGCGCTGATCGCGGCGACCGAGGCGGTGTACACGCGCGGCGATCTCGATCTGCTGTTGTCGTCGCCGGTCTCGTCGTGGACGGTTCTGACGGTGCGTGCGCTCGGGATCGCGGTGCGGGTGGCGACTGTCTATGTGGCGCTGTGTTCCGGGGTGCTGGTGAGCCTGGCGATCCTTGGCGCGTGGCAGTGGCTGGGGATCGGGCCTGCGCTGATCGGGCTGGCGCTGTTTGCCACCTCTGCAGGACTGGTGGCGGCGATGATCCTGTTCGCCACCATCGGGCCGCGCGCCACGCGGGTCGCCGCGCAGGTTCTCGGTGCGCTGATCGGGGCTTCGCTCGTGCTGCTGTTTCAGTTGCCGAACCTTGGCGCGCGGGGCGATCGCGCCGCCATGATGCAGCGCGCGATCGACATGCTGACCCAGTTCGACCTGCCAGCGACGCATCCGCTGTTCCTGCCCGCCCGCGCGTTCATGGGCGACCCGCACGCGCTGGCGGTGTGGAGCGTGGGCGGCGTGGTGATTTTCTTCGTCGCGGCATTCTGGTTCAGCCGCCGGTTTGCGTCCGACGCGGCGGCCGTTCTGTCGCTTGGCCCCAAGCGCCGCGCCACCTCATCGCGCGCGCGATCGTTCCGGGGCGGCGTCACGATTTCGTTGCTGCTCAAGGAGTGGCGGCTGCTGCGGCGCGATCCGGTGCTGCTGTCGCAAATCCTGCTGCAACTGATTTACCTGGTGCCGCTGGTGATCATGATGACCGGCAATCGCGGCCAGACGAACCCGGCGTTCATTGGCCTCATGGCCGG
>JANNVF010000422.1:0-8042 GCA_031414315.1 Hyphomonadaceae bacterium
CCGGGCTTCAGCGCACCGGCGACGCCGGTGAGTTCCAGGTGATCGGCGGCGACCGTCGTGGCGGCGCGGATCACGTCCAGCGGCGTGAAGCCCGCCTCCACCCACAGCTCCGCCTCGCGCGCGTTCATGCCGTGTGGCGAGACGCCGGTGTCGGTGCCGAACGCGATGTTGACGCGGCCGGTGTGGGCGCGGCGCAGCATGTCGAGCATACGCGGGCCGGCAAGCAATGCCTTTTCGAC
This sequence comes from Hyphomonadaceae bacterium, assembly GCA_031414315.1. GTDB lineage: Bacteria > Pseudomonadota > Alphaproteobacteria > Caulobacterales > Aquidulcibacteraceae > VFBF01. The sequence goes on from JANNVF010000422.1 coordinate 240, forward strand.
CTGCGCGGGGGTCAGGAACGTGTCGGCGTCGGCGGCGCGCTCGCTCACCCACGCGCCGGCGAGCACGGTCGGCACCAGATAGCCGCCGTTCTTCCGGAACAGCTTGATCGATTCCGCATCGAGGTACGTGCCGTGTTCGATGGAATCGAATCCGGCGCGCAGGGCGGCGTTGACGCCATCGACGCCGTGCGCGTGCGCGGTCACGCGCCGGCCCAGACTGTGCGCCGTGTCGGCGATCGCCTTGAGTTCGTCGTCGGAAAACTGCTGGCCGAGACCGGCGCGGGTGTTGGACAGCACGCCGCCGGTGGCCGTCACCTTGATAACGTCGGCGCCGCGCTGCACCTGCGCGCGTACCGCACGGCGGCAATCGTCGGCGCCGTTGCACGCGCTCGGGCTGGCCAGCACGTGATTGATGTCGTCGCGGTAGCCCTGCACGTCGGCGTGGCCACCGGTGGGCGTGATCGCGCTGCCGGAGGCGATGATGCGAGGGCCGATGACGCCGCCGCGGCCGATGGCGTTGCGCAGCGCGAAGATCGCGTTGTTGTCGGCGCCGAGGTCGGCGACGGTGGTGAAACCCGCCTCCACCGTCTTGCGCGCGTTGGCGACGCCGGTCAGCGCCATGGCGGCGGACGATTGCGTCACTTCGTCGAGCAGCTGGTTGGGACCGAGTTCTGAGGTGAGGTGGACATGGCTGTCCATCAGGCCCGGCAGCACGAAGCGGTTCTTCAGATCGATGACGCGTGCGCCCGGCGTGCTGATGTAGCCCTGCTCGATGCGCGCGATCTTGCCATTGGCCACCACGATCGTGCGTTCGCTCTCGATCCGTCCGCTGGCGGGTTCGGCGAGCACGCGGCCGGCGTGGATGAAGGTCTCGGCGGGCGCAGTCTGTGCGAAGGATGGGGCGAAGGCGAGCACGGCGAGCGCGGACAAGGCCGCGCCGATGGTTCGAGCGGTCACGCGCTCCTCCCTGATATTGCTTGGATTTACTGAGCCTGCCGCCCGGCGCAGGTCAACTCAGCTCGCCGACACCGTGAATTCGATGCGCCGGTTGCGGGCGTCGGCTTCCGGGGTGCGGGCGGGATCGAGCGGCATGCGCGCGCCATAGCCCTTGGCGGTCAGCACGTCTGCGGGAACGCCCTTGTTGATCAGATAGGCCTCCACCGTGCCTGCGCGCTGCGCGGACAACAGATCGTTGGCGTCGGCGGCGCCCGATGCATCCGTGTGGCCGCCGACTTCCATGTGATAGGCGCGGCAGCGCATGGCGACGGCGGAGACGGCGTCAAGCAGGCGCTTGTTGTCGGTGGTGAGATCGGCGCTGGCCGGCGCGAAATTGACGGTGCGGCCTTCCAGCGTGGACCGGAATGCATCCTGACAGGCTGCTGCTGCGGGGGTGGCGCCCAGCGCCTTCAGCGCCGCGCCGAAGCCGGGGGTTCCGCCTTCCAGGTGCGTGGCGTCGACGACAATGCCGATCTCGCCGGCTTCGTCGGCGCGGTGCAGCGCCGTTTCCGCAGCTTCGAAGCCATACTGTCGGGAATCCACATCAGGCGCTTCACCGGAAATCGTGGCGATCTTGTCGGCCACATCGATGGTGATCCAGTCGTAGCCGCGCTGGCCGAGATCGGTGGTCACGCCCTTGAGCCAGGCGGGCCCGTTCATGGGCACGCCGCCCGTGAGGCCGCCGAGGCTCATCAGCACCAGCGTGAGCAGCGCCGCGCAGATCCCCGCGCTGACGCCCACGCCGGCGGCGACCCGCCGCATCCGCTTCTTCCTGTCGCTCACGTCACCGCTCCCCGAATCGAAGCGGCTTCCTTAGCGCCGCCCGTGCGGTCGGTCATCCCCTGCGCGGGAGCTGCGCGTCTAGGCGCGCCGCGCGATAGCGAACAGGCGCCGGAACGGAAACAGCGTCGTTCCATCCGGTTCCGGCGGATAGGCGGTGGCATAGCGGCGCTTTGCCTCCGCCGCGAACGCCGCGCGATCGGCGTCGTCGAGTGCGCCAAGAAATGGTTGCAGCGCCGTGGCCGACACCCAGTCGAACACCGGATAGTCGCCACGCAGGACATGAAGGTAGTCCGTCGTCCACACGTCGAGCAGGGCGCCGGCCGCCGCGAGCGGGCGCGCGAGGGAGAGGTCGCGGGTGAACGTCGCGGGATCGAACCAGCGCGCGGCGACGAGCTGTTGGCGCCACCGGGCCTCGCCGGCCATCGCATGTGGAATGGTGTGCGAGGGACGGTCGAAGTTCTGTGGGATCTGCACTGCAAGCACGCCACCCGGCGCGAGCATTCCAAACAGCCGCACCGCAAGACCGACGGTGTCGTAGGACCAATGCAGCGCGGCGTTGGAGAAGATCACGTCGGGCGGCGCGTCCGGCGTCCACGTCTCGAAGTCCGCGACGGCGAATCGCGCGCGCAGAACCTTTTTTTGTGCGGTGGCGATCATCTCGGAGCTGGAATCAAGTCCGATGATCTGGGCGTCGGGCCAGCGTGCGGCGAGTATTTCGGTGGAGTTGCCGGGGCCGCAGCCAAGATCGACGATATGGCCCGCAGCGATGTCGGGAATGCGTGCGGCAAGTTCGAGCGCGGGCCGCGTACGCTCGGTCCCGAAACGCATGTAGAGCGGCGGGTTCCAGCTCATGGCGACTCCACCCGCCGCCGCGCCTCCGCGAGAAACGACCGTCGCTGTGCTGCGGTGGTGACCGGGAAGCGGTCGAAGTCGGTCTCGCCGCGCACGTCTGCGTAAAGTGCGCCGGCGTCTTCGTGGAAATGGAGGAAGGCGCGGCCGCGCCGATAGAACACGCCGCGCGCGCGTTCGATCAGCGTGGGCAGCGCGCGCAGGGCGGCGATCACGTCGTCCAGCCGGTCAAGATCGGCGGGCCGGGCGTGGCGCACCGCGCTCAGTCCATGCCGGCGTTTTTCGCGAACATGTGCGCGGCGTTGGCGAGCAGCGGCACGCGCTGCTCCATCGTCACTGCCTGCGGCGAGTTCGCGGTGCCGTCGCGCACGCGCCCGACGATGCCCTGACAGATCGCGGCGAGGCGGAAGGAATTGTAGGCGAAATACCACTGCAGATCCGGCAGGCTGGCACGGCCCGTCGCGGCGCAATATTGCGCGACCGCCTCCTCGATCGTCGGAATGCCGATCGCCTTCAGGTCCATCCCGGAAATCCCGCTGCGTCCGCCTTCCTGCGGCATGACCCAGTTCATCAGGAGATAGGAGAAGTCCGCCAGCGGATTGCCGAGCGTGCACAGCTCCCAGTCGAGCACCGCTATCACGCGCGGTTCCGTGGCGTGGACGATCATGTTGTCGAGGCGATAGTCACCGTGGACGATCGAGGTTTGATCGTCGTTGGGCAGGGTCTTGGGCAGCCAGTCGATCAGCTTGTCCATGGCGGGGATCGCGGCGGTCTGTGACGCCACGTACTGCTTGGTCCAGCGATCGATCTGGCGGCCGAAATAATTGCCGGGCTTGCCGAAATCCGAGAGGCCGACCTTGGCCACGTCGGTGTTGTGCAGCCGCGCCAGCGTCGCGATCTTGGAGGCGTACACCGCGCTCCGCTCGGGTGGGTTGGAGTCCGGCATCGAGCCGTCCCAGATGATCCGACCCTCCACCATGTCCATGATGTAGAACCACGTACCGATCACGCTATCGTCGGTGCACAGGCCGAACGGACGGGCGACCGGAAAACCGGTGGGGTAGAGCGCCGAGATCACCTTGAACTCACGGTCCACTGCATGCGCCGACGGCAGGAGCTTGCCCGGCGGCTTGCGACGCAGGACGTATTTCTGGCCGGGCGTGACGACCTGATAGGTCGGGTTGGACTGGCCGCCCTTGAACTGACGCACCTCCATGGGGCCGGCGAAGCCCTCGACGTTGGCGCGCATCCACGCTTCCAGCGCCCGCTCGTCAAAGCGGTGGCTCTCAGCCACTTCCTTGGTGCCGGAGAAGGTTTCCTGGGGGGTGGGCTCGGCTTGGGTCATCGGCGTTTTTCTCCCGTTGCCGCAGTTGTCGTGCCGGCGCGGGCGCGGCGCAAGTCGCGTCGCAACGGCGCCCGCAACGGCAGTCGCCATTTTCTCAGGCGCCGCATGGCGCAATTGCAACACTGTTGCGCGGATGCTGGAGATTAACCCCACATTAACCAGAAGTGGCTGGTTGATGGCGAAGAAGCGGCCTCAGTTTGGACCATCGAGGGGCAAGCGTGTCCGTTCGCAGCCATCGGCCCATCCAGGAGTACTCTGAATGACTTTATCCACTCGTGCGCTGCTGGTGGGCCTTGGCGCCCTGACCGTCTGGGCAGGCGCCGCACCGCAGGTTCTGGCGCAGGACGCGCCGACGGCGAGTTCGGACGACGAGATCATTGTGACCGGCACGCGGGTGCAGGGTCGGTCCCGTCTGGACACGGTCGCGCCGGTCGATGTGATCAATGCCGAGGCGCTCGAACGGGCGGGCTCAACGGAGCTCAACCAGGCGCTGACGGTGTCGCTGCCTTCCTTCACGTTCCCGCGCCCCGCCATCACCGACGGCACGGACTCGCTGCGTCCTGCCACGCTGCGCGGTCTTTCGCCGGACCAGACGCTGGTGCTGGTGAACTCGCACCGCCGCCATGCGTCGGCGCTCGTCAACATCAACGGCTCTGTCGGTCGCGGCGCCGCCGCCGTCGATCTCAACGCCATTCCGTCCGCAGCGATCAGCTCCGTCGAAGTGCTGCGCGACGGCGCGGCCGCCCAGTATGGCTCCGACGCTATTGCGGGCGTCATCAACCTGCGCCTGCGCGAAGCGAGCGAAGGCGGGGCCGCGACGTTCACGTTCGGCAAGTACTTCACCGAAGTGAACACCACCCGCCAGTCGCGCACCGAAGACGACGGCGAAACCACGACTGTGTCGGGCTGGGTCGGTCTGCCGCTGACGGCGGACGGCTTCCTTACGGTTTCTGCGGAATACCTGCTGCGCGACGCCACCAGCCGCGGCGACCGCGACCCGCGCCTCACCTCCGCCACGCAATCGCCGACGGGCTCGCTGGTCTCCAGCCGCTACGGCGATCCGGAAGTGGATCAGGGCACGTTCTACTTGAATGCCGGACTGCCGCTGGGCGTGTCGGGCTGGGAAGCGTACGGCTGGCTCGGCTATCAGAACCGCGAGACCAATTCCGCCGCCAACCCGCGCTTGCGAGCGCCGAACGGCGTCGCCAACGATACGCAGACGGTGGAGGCAGTCACGCCAGTCGGCTTCCTGCCGCTGATTGCACCGACCATCGAGGATCTCACCGGCGCCGCTGGCATCCGGGGGGATGTATCGGGCTGGGAGGTCGATCTCGGCATTGTCTACGGCAACAACCGGATCGAGTACGCCACGATCAACTCGCTCAACGCGTCGATTGCACGCGCGCAGACGACGCCAGGCAACCCGCTGTTCGGCCAGACCCCACAGCGCAATTTCAACTCCGGCGCGCTGGAATACACGCAGTGGGTGACGAACCTCGGTGTGTCGCAGACGTTCGCGGAAGACACCGAAACGCCCGTCACCGTCGCGTTCGGCATCGAGTATCGCGCCGAGGACTACGCTATCGAAGCGGGCGAACGGTCCTCCTATGACATCGCCCGCGACCCGGCGACGGGCATCGCGATCCCCGGCATCGTCGGCGCCGGCGGCTCGCAAGGCTTCCCGGGCCTGCAGGCGACCGACGCCAGCAGCAAGGATCGCGACGCGTGGTCGGCGTACGCGGAAGTGGAAGCCAATCTTACACCAAAACTGATCACCGCGATCGCTGCACGGTTCGAGGATTACTCCGACTTCGGCTCGACGCTGAACGGCAAGCTCTCTGCTCGCTACGATTTCACGGAGGCGTTCGCCCTGCGCGGCGCTGCGTCGTCCGGCTTCCGTGCGCCGAGCATGCAGCAGCAGGCGTTCCGCTCCACGGCGACCAACTTCGTCAACGGCGTGCCGGTCGACGTGCTCACCACGCCCGCCGACTCAGCGCTCGCCGCAGCGCTGGGCGCGCAACCTCTGAAGCCGGAGACCTCGGTGAACTACTCGCTCGGCGCGGTCTTCCGTGCGCACGGGCTGGAAGTCACGGTGGACGCCTATCAGATCGACATCACCGACCGGATCGTGCTGTCGGAAAACATCCAAGGCACCAACTTCGTGCCGCCGCTACTGAACCCGACGCCGGCGCAGGTCACCGCTCAGGCGATCTACAACCTGATCAGCCCGCTGTCGCCGACGGCGAGCGCGGCGCGGTTCTTCCAGAATGGCGTGGACTCCGAAACCAAGGGCATCGACGTTGTCGCGCGCTATTCGTTCGATCTCGGCGGACACGGCGATCTCGGGGTCACTGCCTCGGGCAACCTGAACAAGACCGATGTGACCCGCACGCCGACCACCACCGTCCTGGCGGCGCTGCCGGTGCCGCCAGTGCTGTTCCCGCGGAACCGGGTCCTGGAGTTCGAGCGGGGCACCCCGGCCCAGAAGTACTCCCTGGCCTTCGACTGGGAGAACGGTCCGATCGGCGCAACGCTGCGGGCCACGCATTACGGGCGAATCATCGTGCCTCAGACCAACCTGGCGCTGACCTACGATCTCGCGCCGGCGGTGATCATCGACGGGGAGATCCGCGCAGAGGTGGCCGGCTTCGACCTGGCACTAGGGGCCAACGATCTGCTGGACGAATACCCGTCCGTGACGCCCACCACCGTCAACCCGAACGGGCCGATAGCGTTCTCCAGCTTTTCGCCGTTCGGCTTCAACGGGCGGTATGTCTATACCCGCATCGGCTACAAGTGGTAGATCGGCGAAGACCGCGATGCCCGGTCGCGGCCCGGGTCTCAGACAGGTTTCGCCTGTCGGGCGAGTGCTGAGATTAAGTAATCGTCAATTGAATCGAGGCCTGTACGGAACAGAATGTGGCCTTCATGCGTCACTGCATTGGCGATCTCAGGAACAGCGACAAACCCTGTCGCCACGCCCAGGGAAACGGTGTAGGGACTGTGGTGAATACGGTTCCGTCCGTGTTCCGGAAAGCCCGGATCGAAGCTGAAGCGCGAACTAAGTCGCGGACTTAAACTGAGGGGAACGTTGATGAAAAAAGTTCTACAGGGCGCGACAGCTCTGGCCGCGATCATGGTCGCTGGCCCGGCATTCGCGACAGAAGGCTGGTACGGCAAGCTCGACGCCGGCTACGGCTTCGACGGTACGCTTGAGACAGACCAGCTGACGACGCCGGCATTCGGTGGCGAAGGCAATCTGGACAGCGACTGGATGGAAGATGTCGGCGTGGGCTATGCCTTCGCGAACGGCTTCCGCCTCGAAGGTGAGTTGGCTCACCGCTACAACGACATCGAAGGCAGCCCGACGTTCCAGGACGGCGGCAACGCGCGTGCTTACACCGCGATGCTGAACGGGATCCTCGATTTCAACCGTGGCGGCTCGATCCAGCCCTACGTCGGCGTCGGCGTCGGCGCCGGTCGCGTTGATGCGGACGCTGCGGATGGCCCGTCTGGTCCGTCCCATGTGGTTGTTGCGTCGTTTGACGACAGCGATACCAGCACGGCTTACCAAGGCCTCGTCGGCATTGGTATCCGGGCCAGCGAGCGTCTGACATTCGACATCGGCTATCGCTATCTGTCGATTCCGAACCTCGAGTTCCAGGGCCGCAACAACGCTAACACCGCCAACCCGGCGCGCCTGTATGAAGCTGACTACAAGCATCATGCGGCCACGGTCGGTCTGCGTTGGCAGTTCGCCGCGCCGCCGCCGCCGCCGGCTCCGCCCCCGCCGCCCGCGCCGCCCGCGCCGCCCCCGCCGCCGCCTGTGG
>JANNVF010000423.1:0-19532 GCA_031414315.1 Hyphomonadaceae bacterium
GGCGCTGGCCGAGAAGGGCGTGGACATGCCGTCGACTGATGTGGATCTGCTTGGCGGGGAGAACCGGCGCGACGGCTACCTCAAGGTCAACCCGGCAGGTCAGACACCGGCGCTGGAACTCGACAACGGCGCCATCATCACCGAGATCGCCGCGATCTGCGAGTATCTGGAAGAGCGATACCCAGCGCCACCACTCATTGGCGCCACGCCCGAGCAACGCGCCGAGACGCGGATGTGGACTGGCCGCGTGAACCTGAAGGTCTGCGAGCCGATGACAAACGGCTTTCGCTACGCCGAAGGCCTGCCGCTGTTCCAGTCCCGCATGCGCTGCCTGCCGGAAGCGGCCGAGGGCCTTAAGGCGGTCGCCCGCGACGGCCTTGCCTGGCTCGATGCGCAGATGGGCGACGGCGCATTTCTCGCGGGGGACCGGTTTACCTACGCCGATATCAATCTCTTCGCGTTTCTCGATTTCGGCGCAACCGTGGGCCAACCGATCGACCCTGCATTGACGCGCGTCTCGGCGTGGTATGCGCGCGTCAAAGCGCGGCCGAGCGCGGCGGCGAGCGCGTGATTGTGCGCAGACGGTGAGTATCAGATGACGCCGGCCGCGCGCCACGCGGCGATCTGGGCGTCATCGGCGCCGAGCAGGTCACGATAGACGCCGTCCGTGTGCGCGCTCAACGGGCTCCCGGGCCAGCGTACTGCGCCGGGCGTGCGCGACAACTTCGGGAACACATTTTGCATTTGAAGCTTTCCAAGCGCCGGATCGTCGACGGTGACAATCGCCGCGCGCGCAGTGTAATGCGGATCTGCCAGCATTTCGGGCGCTCGAAAAATGCGACCGGCCGGTACGCCGTGCTCGGTCATCAACGCTTCCACATCGCCGATCGCTCGGGGGCGGACCCAGTCGGATATGATGGCGTCGAGAACATCCTGATGTTCGCCACGGGCGCGGTGCCCGATGAAGCGCGGATCGACGAACAGGTCCGGTCGCTGCATGGCCGCGCACAGGCGCTCGAAGACGCTGTCCTGATTGGCGGCGATGAGAATGTCGCCGTCACGGCACGCGTAAACGTTGGATGGCGCAATCCCCGCGAGTTTCGAACCCGAACGGCCGCGGATTTCCCCATTCACGGTGTATTCCGGCACCAGCGCCTCGGTCACCGCCAGAACCGATTCATAGATCGCCGAGTCGACCACCTGTCCGACACCCGAACGCTCCCGTTCCCGCAACGCCATGAGCGCGCCCATGAACGCAAACGATGCGGCCAGCGTGTCACCCAGCGACAGGCCCGCGCGGCTCGGTGGCCGATCCGGCTCTCCGCAGAGGTGTCGCATGCCGCCCATCGCTTCGCCGATCGAGGCGTAGCCGGCGCGGGGCGCGTAAGGGCCGGTCTGGCCGTAGCCAGAGACGCGGACCATGACGAGGCGCGGGTTTGTCGCCGTCAGCGCCTCATAGCCAAGCCCCCACTTTTCCAGGGTGCCGGGGCGGAAATTCTCGATCAGTACATCCGCCTGCGCGATGAGACCCGCCACGATCGCCCGACCCTCCGGCTTGCGCAGGTCGGCCGTCACGCAGCGCTTGTTGCGTCCCGCCACCGTCCACCACACCGGCGTGTCGCCGCGCCCCCACTGACGTATCGGATCGCCGACGCCCGGTGGCTCCACCTTGATGACGTCGGCGCCGTGATCGGCAAACATCTGCCCGCAGAAGGGACCGGCGATGAGCTGGCCGAGTTCGATCACGCGAACGTCGGCGAGCGCGCCCGATTGTGGCTGGTCCGGCATGAGGCCTCCAAGGCGTGTGACAGAAAATGGCTGTCAGCGTGCGCGGTGATACTTGGCGCCGCCCGCACGTTCGGAAAAGGCTGAAAGCGCAACCACAGGCTCCGTCTTGCCAATGCGCGCCCAGACCCGCAGCATGGCCGGACGACGCTGGAGACCTCAATGCTGCATCGCGCGCTGACGCGCTTTCTGGGAGCGCTTGTCCTTGCGTGTGTGGCCTCCGGCGCGCACGCACAGCCCTCAAACACAGCGGAGCGGGCGCAGGCGCTGGAGATATTCCGCCACATCGTGGGTATGGATACCTCGGTGGAAGGGCGGCGTGTGCCGGAAATGGCGGCTTATCTCGCCCAGCGGTTCCGCGCCGCCGGGTTTCCCGCCAGCGACGTTCGGGTTCTTCCGCTGGGGCAAACCGCGTCGCTTGTCGTGCGCTATCGCGGCGACGGCTCCGGCGGGCGTCCCATCCTGCTGATGGCGCATATGGATGTTGTGCCGGCGCATCGCGCGGACTGGGCGCGCGATCCGTTCACGCTGGTCGAGGAGAAGGGGTACTTCTACGGCCGCGGCGCCTTCGACAACGAGGCCGGCCTGACGATGCTCACGTCGCTGTTTCTCACATTGCGCGCCGAAGGCTTTCGGCCGACGCGCGATCTCATCATCGCGTTCACCGGCGACGAAGAGACCACGGGATTGACCGCAACTTCACTGGTGCGAGACCATCGCGATCTGATCGATGCCGAATTCGCGCTCAATGCCGATGCTGGTGGCGGGGCGCTCGGCGAGCAGACGGGCGCGCCAGAGGGCTACGGGCTGCAGACTGCGGAGAAGACTTTCGCGAGCTTCACGCTTACCGCGCGCAATCCCGGCGGCCATTCCTCTCAACCGCGAACTGACAACGCCATCTATGATCTGATGGACGCTCTCGCGCGCGTGCGCGCTTACCAGTTTCCGGTCATGTGGAATGACACGACAATCGCCAGTCTCCGCGCTGGCGGACCGACCGTCTCGGGCCCAATCGGCGCGGCCATGACGCGGTTTGCCGCTCACCCGGGCGACCGCGGCGCCTCGATGACACTCACGGCCAGTCCGTTCCATGTCGGACAGCTGCGCACCACCTGCGTACCTACGCTGCTTGAAGCGGGCCACGCCGACAATGCCCTGCCGCAAAGCGCAAAAGCGACCGTCAATTGCCGCATCTTCCCGGGCGTTGCCATCGCCGACGTGCAGGCCCGTCTGCAAGGCCTCGCAGGTGAGAAAATCCTGATCGCGCCGCTGGCTGACAACTATATCGCGAGCGACGCCTCGCCGCTCCGGCCCGAGGTGCTTGCGGCCGTGACGGACGCCGTTCACGCCAGCTATCCGGGCGTGCCGATCACACCCAGCATGTCAGCGGGGGCGACCGATGGTGTCTTCTATCGTGCCGCGGGCATCCCGACCTACGGGGTCGGCGAGGTTTTCATCAAGGATAGCGACGACTTTTCACACGGGCTCAATGAGCGCGTGCCGGTAACAAGCTTCTACAACGGCCTGACGCATTGGCGCGTGCTTCTTACAAAACTGGCGGGCCGATCCTGACACCATGAGCGCAGCTGGCGTTCCCGAAGGAAGGGGCAGGGCAGTGGACTGGACGAACTGGTCTGGCAGCGTGGTCGCAAGGCCGACCGACGTAGCTACACCCAAAACCGAGGCCGAACTGGTCAACGTGGTTGCGCGGTCGCGCAAGCTGCGCGTCGTTGGCGCCGGACACTCCTTCATGCCCCTCTGCGAGACCGACGGCACGCTGGTGTCACTCGCCGATCTTGAGGGTGAGCTGGAACTCAGCGCCGACAAGACCCGCGCCTGGGCGCCAGCGGGGTGGAGCCTCGCGAAACTGACTGCGGCGCTCTGGGATCAGGGCGCGTCAATGATCAATCAGGGCGATGTAAATCCGCAGTCGCTCGCGGGCGCGATATCGACGGGCACCCATGGCACGGGGGCCGCTCTCGGCTCGCTCTCCACCGCCGCACGCGCTTTTCGGCTGGTGCTGGCTGACGGCTCTCTGGTCGTGTGCAGCCCTGCCGAACGGCCCGACCTGTTTGAAGCGCAACGCCTGTCGCTGGGACTGCTCGGCGTGGTGACGCGGATCGAGATCGATGTGTTGCCAGCCTATCATCTGGAAGAGCGGGTCGAGTCGCATCCGCTCGATGAGGTTGCTGATCGTTGGCATGAGCTTGCCGCGACCAACCGCCATGTGGAGTTCTTTATTTTCCCGTACGCGGATTACGCACTGGTCAAGACATTGAACCCTGCGCCGGCGGAGGGACCGTTCAAGCACACGGTCGATATCGACGACGAGCCTTTCCGCGCCGTGTGCGACGCCTGTGCGGCAACGCCATCACAAACTGCCGTACTGCAGGCGAAAATCATCCGCGCTGGTGTGCGCCAGCGACGTGTAGGGCCAGCGTATCAGATCTTCCCATCCGATCGCACCGTTCGGTTTGAGGAAATGGAATACGAGATGCCCCGGGCGAACGGGTGGCCAGCGCTGCGCGAAGCAATCAGGTGGATCAGAAAACGGGAACTGCCTGTGACGTTCCCGTTTGAATTCCGTCTGGCTGCGGCCGACGACATCTGGCTGAGTCCCTTCAGCGCCGGCCCCGCGGCTTCGATCTCGATGCATCAGTATGCGAAGATGCCCTGGCGAGATTTGTTCTCCGCTGCGGAGACGATTTTTCGCGCTGGTGGCGGGCGTCCCCATTGGGCCAAACGGCATTCGCTGACGCGCACTGACGTGGAGACGCTCTATCCCAATGCGGCGCGGTTTCGCGCGGTTCGCGCCGCGCACGACCCTGGCGGAAAGTTCGCCAACGTACATCTGTCGGCGTTATTTGGCCTGGAGGATGATGCGGCGCGCTAGGGGCGCCGAGAGGCGCGCGCGAAGCCGGGAGACGCCGGCGCGGCGTCGGCCGGACAGCTGACGATGGCGGTCGCGGGCGGCGGATTGCTCGGAGTCCCTTGCTCCGGCGCCCGGGATTTGGGAAAGGCGCGGGATGGGCGAGGCCATCACCATTTCCACTGCCGCAGCGCGCCGGATCGCGATCGCGGCGCAGGGACTGGACAGGCCGCGCCCCGCGCGCCCAACGCGCGTGCATGTCGATCGCGTCATTGCGCGTCTTGGCGTCGTGCAGATCGACGCTGTCAATGTCGTCGCGCGCGCGCACTACATGCCGCTCTTTTCGCGTTTGGGCGCGTATGATGTGGGCGCGCTTGATGCGGCATGGCTTGGGCGCAACCGGAGCTGCTTTGAGTATTGGGGGCATGAAGCATCGATCCTGCCCTACGATATGCACGCGCTGTTCCGGTGGCGCATGGATGCGGCCGCGCGGGGAGAGGGGCGATACGCGCGGCTGACCGCGTATGCGAAACGGGAGCGGAGTTTTCTGGATGATGTGGTTGCCGAGGTCCGCGACCGTGGGCCGCTCGGCGCGTCGGAGCTGACCAACGCGGGCCCCCGAAAAGGGGCGTGGTGGGGATGGAGCGACGGCAAGGTCGCGATGGAGTATCTCTTCCGGATCGGCGCGATGACCACGGCGGCGCGGCGCGGTTTCGAGCGTGTCTACGACCTGCCCGAGCGCGTGCATCCTGACCACGTCCTTGGCCAGTCAACGCCTGCGCCAGAAGACGCGATCCGTGCGCTGGCGGGACGCGCCCTTGCGGCGATGGGGATCGCGACGCTCGCCGACATCTCCGACTATTTCCGGTTGCCGCCGGCCGCGTCCAGGCGCGCGGTTGGCGAGCTTGTCGAAATGGGACTGGCGCGCCCGGCGATCGTACCGGGGTGGCGGCATGGCGCGTTTCTGGACTCCAGTGCGCGAACCCCGCGACGAGTCGCGGCGGCGGCGCTGGTATCGCCGTTCGATCCGCTGATCTGGAATCGCGGGCGTGTGGAGCGCGTGTTCGATTTCAACTATCGCATCGAGATCTACGTGCCTGCGCCGAAGCGAACCTTCGGCTACTACGTTCTGCCATTCCTTCACGGCGACAGATTTGTAGCGCGCGTGGATCTCAAGGCCGATCGTGCGCGTGACACGCTGATTGTGCAGGCCGCGCATCTGGAGGCAGACGCCGACGCCCACGAAACAGCTCCGGCGTTGGCGGCGGAACTGGACGCGCTCCGCACGTGGCTCGGACTCAAACGCGTGAAGATCGTCCGCAAGGGCGACCTGGCGGGTACACTGGCGAAATTTGTATGACGAGTAACGTCCGTCCGTAGCGAGACGTTTGCATCGACCTGCAGCATTGCGCCACAATGGGGGAGTGGTGTGAGCCTGATGGCGGACGGCGGTGCGCTCCAGGTGAAAGTCAGAGGAGGTTTCGGCCATGAAGTTTGGCGTGTTCTACGAGCACCAGCTGCCGAAGCCCTGGAACGAGGGGGACGAGGCGAGACTGTTTCATCAGGCGCTCGAACAGGTCGTGCTCGCCGATCGGCTCGGGTACGACTATGCATGGGAGGTCGAGCACCATTTTCTCGAAGAGTATTCGCACTCCTCGGCCCCGGAAGTGTTTCTCGCCGCCGCAGCAGCCCTGACACAGACCATTCGTGTCGGGCACGGCATCCGGCAGGTGATCGCCAACTACAATCACCCCGCGCGGACGGCGGAGGCGCTGGCGACGCTGGACATCATCTCCCGGGGGCGGGTGGATTTTGGCATCGGCGAGGGCGCCACGCGGCTGGAACTCGGCGGCTTCCATATCCCGGCGCGCGAGAAGCGGGCCATGAGCCTGGAGGCGGCCGAGCAGATCGCCAACATGCTGGTCATGGAGCCGTATCCGGGTTTTGAGGGCGAAAGCTTCTCGTTTCCGTGCCGCAACGTAGTGCCAAAGCCGATGCAGAAGCCCCATCCACCGATGTGGATGGCCTGCACGAACCGGGACACCATCAGGGTCGCCGCTTCGTTGGGCGTCGGCGCGCTCGCATTTTCCTTCGTCGATCCGGCAGAGGCGCGCAACTGGGCGGACATCTACTACGGCATCATCAAATCTGATCAGTGCGTGCCGATCGGTCATGCGGTGAACGCCAATATCGCGATGGTCTCCAACTTTTCGGTGCACCGCGATCGAGCCGAGGCTATCCGGCGCGGGCAGGAGGGGTTCGAGTTCTTCAGCTACGCCATAAACGCTCTCGTGGCGCACGACGCCGTGCCGGGGCGATCGACCCTGTTCGCCGACTTTCTGAAGGCGCGCGGCAATCGCGACGAGGAAATCATCGCCGCCGCACGCATGGCGGAGCAAAACGCCAACGGAATCGGGACGCCCGATGATATCCGCGCACATGTCCGCGCGTTTCAGGCGGCCGGCGTCGACCAAGTCATCTTCCTGCAGCAAGCGGGTCGCAACAAGCATGAACATATCTGCGAGTCGCTGGAGCTGTTCGCCGCTGAAGTGATGGGCGAGTTCAAAGCCGATGTGCAGGCGCGGGAAGCCAGGAAAGCCGAAGATCTTGCGCCCTATCTTGCAGCGGCCATGGCGCGCAAAAAGTGGATGAAGCCCCTCGCCGAGCATGAAATTCCGGTCGTGAAGGCGTCGGTGTCGAAAGCGCAGGTCAATGAGGTCGCGTCGTAGCAGACGCGTAGCGTAGAAGAGATTGAGGCAGGCCAGCATGACAGAGCCGAACACCCTGTACGATGCGCGCGATGGCGCCGCGTGGATCACGCTGAACGCGCCGGATAGCCGCAATGCGTTGAGCGAGGCTCTGGTGGCATCGCTGCGCAGCGACCTCGATCGCGCCATTGCCGACGACAGTACGCGATGCATCGTGCTCACCGGCGCTGGCAAAGCGTTCTGCGCGGGCGCGGATCTGAAGGGCGGTCAGAAAGCCTACACCGACGGTCCGGCGCCGTTCGTGGATGTATTGACCACCATCCTGAATGCGCCGAAGCCGGTCATCGCCGCCATCAACGGCGCCGCTTTCGCGGGCGGGCTTGGCCTCGTCGCCGCCGCCGATATCGCCATCTCGGTCGACAGCGTGAAGTTCAGCTTCAGCGAGGTGCGCATCGGTGTCATCCCCGCGATTATCTCCGTCGTCTGCGTGCCAAAGATCGGCGCCCACCACGCCATGCGGCTGTTTCTAACGGGCGAGACGTTCGACGCCCATCAGGCGGTCGCCTATGGCCTGATCCATGCGACCGTGCATGAAGGCGGCCTCACAGACGCAGTGCAGGCCGAAGTGAACATGATCCGACGCGGCGGCCCGAACGCGGTCAAGGAGGCCAAGAATCTTGTCCGCCGCATCGCATCCACCGATCCGTCGAACGCGTTTGCGTGGACGCAAGCCAAGAGCTTCGACTTGTTTGCCTCGCCAGAGGCGCGAGAAGGCATGACGGCATTCCGTGAAAAGCGTGCGCCGAGCTGGACAAGCTGAGCCGTGATCAACTGCGCAAAACGGAGAGGATGCGGACAGAACGATGCAGCCAAACGACAACCCGGACCATGAAGCGATCCGCGCCGGCGTTGAAGCGGTGGTACGGCGTTTCGATGACGCCTACTGGCTGGCCCGCGACGACGACGGCGTATTTCCTCACGACTTCCATCGCGCCATGGCGCAGGCTGGCTGGCTCGGCATCACCATGCCGGTCGCGCAGGGCGGCGCCGGGCTTGGCGTCACCGAAGCCGCGCTGATGATGCACGAGGTCGCTTCACACGGAGGGGGCATGGCGGCGGCCTCGTCGGTGCACGTGAACCTGTTTGGGCCGCATCCGATCGTCGTGTTCGGATCAGAGGCGCAGAAGGCTGCGTGGATCCCGCGCCTCGTGCGCGGCGAGGATCAATGCTGTTTCGGCTTCACCGAGCCCGACGCGGGGCTGAACACCACCGCGATCACCACGTTGGCGGAACGGGTCGACGGCGGCTATCGCGTGCGTGGTCAGAAAGTCTGGACGTCGACCGCACAGGTCGCCAACAAAATCATGCTGCTGACGCGCACAACCCGTCTTGAGGACGCCGCGCGGCCGACAGACGGCATCACCATATTCTATACCGACCTCGATAGGGCGCACATCGACGTCCGCCGCATTGCCAAGATGGGCCGGAAGGCGGTCGACTCCAACGCGATCTTCATCGACGATCTCTTTGTCCCTGATGCGCACAGGATCGGTGAAGAGGGACGCGGCTTCGACTACATTCTGCACAGCCTCAATCCGGAACGCATTCTCATTGCCGCAGAAGCCATCGGCATCGGGCGGGACGCGCTGCGGCGCGCGACGCAGTATGCGAAGGAGCGCGTCGTGTTCGGGCGCCCGGTCGGCGCCAACCAGGGCATCCAGCATCCGCTCGCGGAACGCTGGATGGCGCTGGAGGCGGCATGGCTCATGACGTTGAAAGCGGCCGAACTCTACGACAGCGGCAAGCCGTGCGGCGCGGAGGCTAACGCCGCCAAGTTTCTTGGCGCGCGGGCCGGTTTTGACGCGTGCTATCAGGCAATCGCGACGTTTGGCGGCTTCGGCTACGCCAAGGAATATCACGTGGAGCGCCTGTTTCGCGAGGTGACGATCACACGCCTGGCGCCCATAACCGAGCAGCTCATCTTGTCCTATGTCGCGGAGAAGGCGCTGGGCTTACCTAAGTCGTACTGAGATGCCGAAGGGCGCCGGATCGAGACGCCCCAAAAGGCCGGATGGTGCGCTTAGGTGACTCGATGATGAGAAAATAAATGGCATAAATCAACAACTTAACGTCAGGGCCTGTTGGTAAATTTGCCAACGCTGCCAACACATTGAGCTTGTTCGGGGATACGATGCCCTTTTTGGGCATGCGTTGCACCTCTGCCACGCTCAGACCGTGCCAAACCGTCTCACACTGCCTCACTCCTAGGCCATGAAACGGTGCCGTAAGAAGCGAGCGCCGGTAGGGCGGGGGGCTGAGAAGTGCGAACAGGGCTGCGAGCAGGTTCGGGTGGACCCATCGGTTTGTAGAGTCCGTATCGGGGCAGGCTGAGACGGGGTCGACCGAGTTCGCTAGTTGATAGCGGACATTCGCAAGCAGCAATGCCAGCGCGGGGTCGTGCGGCTTCTAAATCGTCAACCACCGCGCATAGGCCCCGACGTCGATCATCGGCACGGTGCCGCTGAACTGGAGCTGGGAAATCAGCCTGAACAGGAAACCGGTGGCCGGCTTACCTGCGATTTGCGTCTCGATAGCGCCTGACTGTTGGTCGCGGAAGAAATAACCGTGGGCGGCCACGCAGCCGAAATCGAGGACGCCGTCCGCATCGGCCGCCGCAAGCGCGTCCGCGAGCGACTGGCCGACGGCGGGGCTCCAATCGCTTTCGAACGCCAAGATACCCCCAAGGATCGGAATGAGCGGTTTGGGAGGAAAGGTGCCGCCCGCGTGTGGAATCGGCAGGCTGGTCCTCTTCAGTCTCCGAACGCTTGCGACCTTGTTCTGCGCGTAACCGACGAGCTCGGCGTTGATGGCCTGCTTGGCCTCAAACGCCGCGTACACACTCTCGGCTGGAATGATGGTTTGTCCCTGGTAGCTGAAAATGAAGGGCGAGTACTGGCGGTCGAAGACCACGACATCGATCTGCTGGCTGAAATTCCCCTGGCTATCGACGACATGGGCTGTCGCTGCTTGATAGCGCTGCGGCAGATATTTTTGCAGGAGCTCAAGCCAGACGGCCTCGCTCGCATCGCCCTTCGTTCCGGGATGCCCGAACGATTTCCGCTAGGTCAGCAGCTTCTGCTGGATGTCGTCGTGCAGACCGGCAAGAAGCTGGGCCAGTGACCACTCGCTCATGAGGCGCTATCCAGAAACGGCGCGGTTGGCGTCATATTATGCGCGATGTCCAGGGCGCGCGCCGCGTTCACGGCGTGGGCCGGATAGGCGTCGAGCACGATGGCGGGGAGCAGACGCTGCGTAAGGTCGGAGAACGTGAACCCGTAGCTTGCGGTCTTGCGCGCGCCGGTGGCCTCCACTAGCGCATCGATCTGTGTAGGGGAAAATCCCAATTCCTTGAGCGACGGCCCCAGCACGGCGCGGCGCTGCATATCGTCGGGCCGCGCAAACGCAAGGATGTCGGCGGCCCGCCGGCGAACCGCCGGATCAAGCGCCGAAAGTCGGTTCGTACACATGATGACGGCGGCCGGCACGCGGCCGTTTCCCAGCCGGTCCACGCCGCGGATGGCGATATGGTCGAATATTTCATAGGCCGGATGGCTGATTTCGGGCCGCGGCGGAAGGCCCGGGGCTTCAAAGAACGCGATCGTCGATCCGTCCTGCATCCGGAAGAAAATGTGGAAATATGGAAAATCATCACCGGTTGAAGGCGCCTTGTCGTCATAGACGGTGCTGGCCAGTTCCATGCCCATGATATGCATATAGAAGTTCGCTGTCGCCTCGACGTCATGCGTGACCCAAGCGGCATGATTGAGCATCACCGGCGTCAAGCCCGATCTCTTGGCCGGCTTCGGCGGCGCGGCGGTCGCGGCGGCAGTCATGATCTCTCCTCTTTGCTCGCTCCCTCCGTTAGGTACGCACCCGGCGAGGGCCGCCTTGCGCGGTAGTTCGGTGTGAGGCTGATCCGGTGAACGCCTAGTCTAGCGAGAGGGTTTCTAGACTGGTCGTTGGCGGAGGCGACGTGGAGATCATCAGGAGCGAGCCGCGCCGGCGTTGGTCGCACGAGGAAAAGCTGGCGGTGGTCAGGGCCTGGAAGGGGCGGGCATCGCTGGAGGCGCGACAGGTCCAGTGAAACGTCCAGTCGAGTGTCCCGTCACGTCTTTGTGGACGTTTGCACGCGGACTTGACGGGCGTCGGCCGCACGCCCATGGGCAGCATGAGATCCGCGGGCCTAGCGGGTTGTTTCCGCATTTGGCGCGAATGCGGCACCCGAGGCCCAGTGGCCTTCGTTCAGTCGCGGCGCGACTTGTTCGATTTGATAAAGTCAGTCCGGGGCTATCGCGAAGTGGGTACTATTGTTGGTAGCGTCGCCAGCGACCATTGTCGCAGCCGCAAATCGTCACCGTGGTAACTGGATGGTTTGCTTCTTGTCGCCGTCTGCGCTGCAGGTCTCAAGCGGACGGCAGCGCCGCAATCAAGCCGGTGGCGCGTGGATCGCCGATGAGCAACGTGCCCATCCGGTTCATGACATAGGCCACGCCGGTCCTCGTGGCTGGGTCCGCATAGGCGAAGGACCCGCCCCAGCCCGAATGGCCGAAGGCCGCTTCGGACGCTCCGTAAATGCCGAGCACATTGCGCAGGAAACCCGCAGCCCAGCGAGCCCGGATGCCGAGGACCGCATCGTCGCACTCGATCTGGACGGCGGTTGCTTGGACCAGTGCCTCGGCGCCGACGAGCTGGCGTTCATCCAGTCTGCCGCCCTGAGCTAAAGCTCCATACAGACGTGCGAGGGATCGCGCATTTGCGAAACCATTTGCCGACGGCAGCGATGCCGCGCGCCATTCTCGCCCATTCGCGACGGTGGGGTCGAAAGCCGGATTGGCCAACGCAAACTGCTGCACAACAGTCAGCTCAGGCGTATCGCCGCTGGATGACATGGCCGGCGGCGCGATCAAATCCGCCACATCATCGGGCGCCTCGCGCTCCAGTCCGATGGATATGTCGAGATCAAATGGCTGCGCCAGCTCCTCTGCTACGAAGCGGCGTAGTGATCGACCTTCCACACGTTGGAATAATGCGTTGGCTAGCGGCCCCATGGTCAACGCGTGATAGCCGCACTGTGCGCCGGGGTTCCACAAAGGCGCCTGCGCTGCGAGTCGCGCCTCAGCCGCCGGCTGATCATAGAAGTCGTGAAGCGTCGCCGGCGTCGAAAATCCGCACAACCCTGCTTGATGCGAAAGGAGCTGACCTACCGTTACGTGCTCCTTCTTGTGTGCGGCGAACTCTGGCCAATGCGCAGCGACACGGTCTTCGTAAGAAAGCTTCCCGCGATCCACGAGCATGGCGAAGCATAACGCCGCCACGCCCTTGGTCGTCGACCAAATGTTCGCTCTCGTCCCCGATGTCCATAAAGCGCCAGTGGACGGCGTTCGGACGCCGCCCCACAAGTCCACAACGATCCTGCCATCACGAACGACCGCAATGGCAGCACCGATTTCGTCATTGTGCGCGAAGTTCGCGGCGAAAGCTTCGCGCACGCCGACGAAGGCCGGATCGCATGTGCCCTCAATAGCGCGACCTTGCATCCTCAGAACGACTTGGAGAGAGACACGCCGAGCGTGCGGGGCGCACCATAGACGCGGAAGCCGTAGCCAAGGGACAGCAGGCTCACGCCTTGGGTCACATAGCGCTCGTCTGCGAGGTTTTTGCCCCAGATCGACAGCTCCCAACCCTTGCTGCTCTCGATCGCGAAGCGGCCGTTCCAGGTCCAGTATGCGTCCGTTGCCACAATCGGGTCGTTAAGAGAGTCCTTCTCCATATTTCCCACGTAACGCGCATCTGTTCGAGCCCGCGCTGACCACCCACCGCCGAGGTCGAACCCATACTCTGCCGCGACAGAGCCGCTCACATGCGGTGCATCCGGCAGTTCGTTTCCAGCAGGCACCGGGCCTGCTGACGACTGGAAGGATCCAAGCTCCGACTCAAGAAGCCCCAGAGACGCGGACAGCGTCAGCCCCGGAACAGCGTTCGGCGAAAGCGTGAAGGTGAGGTCGAGCCCGTACACCTCCGCCTCGCTGACGTTTCCGAGACGCTGGATGGGCAGTCCTCCGGAATCGTCGCGTATGAAGGTCTGCACATCGCTGTAATCATAGTAGAACACGGCCACCGCCAGTTCGGTCTGTTCGCCGCGCCGCTTGAAGCCGACCTCGTAGGCCAGCAGCGTTTCAGGATCATAGGGAAGGAGTTGGGCCGGGGTCGTCGCCACACCGGAGAAGAAGCCGCCGCTCTTGGTTCCTTGCGACACCGATGCGTAGGCAAGTGTATCGGTCGCCAGCGTCCAGTTGACGCCGAGCTTCCACGACCAATTGGTGTCGTCGATCGTTGTGTTGATCGACGCCAGCGTGAGAGGCGGCGACCCGCAAGGCTGCAAGGATAAGAAACTCGCCGGGCACTGGCTGATCAGGTCCACTGTTGCTGCAGCGTCTTCCTTCTCTTCCCACGTGTAGCGCAAGCCGGTCACAAGGCTGAGTGCAGCGCTCAAATCGTACTCAAGGTGCCCGAACCCAGCAGCCGATTTGGCTGTCTGGTCCCAGGTGGAAAGAGTTGTCGTGTTGAAGAGGTCGCGGAGATCGCCGTCATAACGGCCGACAACATGATCTTGTGAGTAGAAAACGCCGGTGAGCCAGTCGAGTCGATCTGTGTTTCCGGACAGGCGCAGTTCCTGCGAGATCTGCTGGATGTCGTCGGACTCGATGAAGTCAGTCTGCCTGAAGCCCGTCGCGTCGGTGTCGGCCCCCCATTGTCTTTCGAAGTCAGTGTAACCGGTAATCGACGTGAGCGTTACGCCGCCAAGATCTGCTTCAAGTCGCAAGGTTGTCGACCATTGGTCCACATCATAGGTGGGATCGACCGACTGGCCGATACGGAAGGGATCTCCGTCCGTGTCTGACGAGCCGAGGAAATCGGAGCATGCCGGAGAGCCCGGGCAGGCGGCGCCGGGCGTGGGCAATGCACCAAAGAACTCTCCCGCTCCAGTTTCGGAGCGGACGCGCTGCCCCTCGATCTTGAGTAGCGCGTTTACCGACGGCGTGATCTCCCAGAGCGCTTGAGCGCGTCCCATGGCGACGTTTCGATCGCCTACGTCGGTGTTCTTCGCTGCGTTGAAGTAGAAGCCTTCCCCTTGGTCGACCAGCTTTCCGCTGAAGCGCAACGCGAATGTTTCGCTCAAGGGCAGATTGACAAAACCTTCTGCATCGAACGTCTCGAACTCGCCGTAGCCGAGCGCCGCCCGACCGGCGAAGCCACCCAGTTTCGGACGAGCTGAAATGATGTTGATCGCGCCCGCTGTCGAGTTTCGTCCGTAGAGCGTGCCCTGCGGTCCTTTCAGGGCCTCCATCCGCTCGAGATCGAATAGGTCGGCGTTGAGGAGCGCCAGTGAGGAAAGGTAGACCTCGTCCACATAGACGCCCGCGCTGGGATTGTTCGTGGCGCTGAAGTCGTTGAGGCCGACACCTCGAATGGTGATGACGGGGAGAATGCCGGGGCTGTTCTCCTTCACATCGACGTTCGCCAGTTGCGCGATGAAATCGCTGACCTGCTCGAGCCTGCGTTCCTGAATGGCGGTCGTGCCGAGTGCGTCGATGGTGGCGCCGACTTCCATGACATCCTGGGCACGGCGCTGCGCTGTAACCACCACCTCATCGGAGCCTGAACTATCGGCGGGGGCTTGTGCGGCAGAAATCCCTGGGGTCGCGGCCAACGCCAAGGCGCTGACGCCGAGAAACGAGAAGACTTTGAGCGCCGACCGCTTTTTGAGTTCCGCCATTTTCATTCCTCCCGCCCACCGCCTGTTTTTCGACGTTTGGGTGCCGTGGGATAACAGTGCGTCGCTTTCCTTATGTCAACATTTTAGACAAATGGGTATCTGAGCGCTCCCGGTCGTTGCCAAAAAGACCCATTTCTGGCACGCTACCTGGATGCAGAATGGTGTCCTCGGCCAACCGGTAACAAAGCGGAGCCGCGGCCGCCCGCCCAAGAATGGCCCCGACCAAGAGCGGGCAATCCTTGAGGAAGCCTCCAGGACCCTCAACCTCATGGGCGCGTCGGGGTTGGCGCTAGGGGAACTCGGCGAACGGCTGGGGCTATCTCGCAACTCCCTTTACCACTACTGCCGGGACGCTGCGGATCTTGCTTACCAGTGCTTTCTGAAGAGCTGCCGAGAAACGTCGTCCCATATCTCGGCGGCACGCACCGCGGCTGGGGGCAGCCCTGAAAAACTTGGCGTCTTTCTGTCGTTGACCTTGGGCCAAGTCGGCGCCGGCCTTGCTGCGCTGAACGATGTCGAGTGGTTGCCCGAACCGCAACGACAAGAGGTGCGCGTTCTGGAAGCTGCAAATGTAGATGCCTTGAGTGTGCTGATCCTTGAGGGCGTCGAAGCGGGGCAGTTCCGCGCTTGCGATCCACAACTGGTCGCGCGCTCTCTGCTGGGGATGGTGTCCTGGGCCAGCACATCTGGCGCCTGGCTACGGCAGGATCGCAACGCAGCGGAGCTAGCCAGGCTGGCGCATGCAACTACCGATTTGGCCCTGAACGGTCTGGCCGCACCCGGTCAACGCGCGGATTACGTCGCGCTCGACTTCGCAAAGCTAACACAAAAGGCGACGAACCCGTTCAATGCGCACGAAGCTGCGGCGGCAAAGGCGGACCACCTGTTGGCGGTCGCATCCAGGTTGTTTAACCGCATGGGCGTGGACGGCGTTCGGCTGGACGACATTGCGGCGCAGGTCGGCGTCACCAAAGGGGCGATCTACCAGCACTTCACCGACAAGGCGGACATCGTCGCCAAGAGCTACGAACGCGCCTTCGCGCTCTACGAGCGGATCATGGCGTTCTCACTTGAGAACGGCGCAACCGGGCTCTCGAAAGCGATAAACGTAATTTACCTCAACGTGGAAGCGCAGGCTGGTTCGATCGCACCGCTCTCACCGCAGCCCGGACTACCTCAAGTTTTAGAACCGCTGCGCGCTCAATTGCAGTCCCGCGCGCTCGCACTTCGTCAGCAGTCGACTTCCACGCTGCGACAAGGCGTGGCTGACGGTTCGTGCCGACCACATGACTGCAGCGTGATTGCGGAGGTTTCCGCTGGCCTCTTTCTATGGTTGCCGCGATGGCTGCCGCCGGAGGTCAACGACCCGAAGGCTCTCGCCCGTGAAATCGCCGAACTGGCGACCTGGGGGCTGCGTACGCGTACTGACTAGGGCCGCCCTACGACCTCCCCGTTGCTTCGAAGCGCTGCCGCAGGAAGACTCGCGTCGATCTGCACGCTCGACCACAGCCCAGCACTGAAAGTCGCCGTAGTTCCGACCTGCGTACCATTCGGCGTCCTCGTCCCTCTGGCCGCTTCCGGCGACTAGCTGCCCGTCGTGATCCTGAGGACGGATGTCTGCTTTCGGGCGCGATCGCGCCGGAGTCCGGATTTGGGAGCTGGCGGAAACCGTCTCGACCGGAATTTACTCGGGCAAACCGGTTTGCGTTACCGCTTCGAAGAACAACTCAGCGTCCTTGGCCTTCTGGAAGGGTAGCCAGCGCTCGAGGTGCGTCCGTGTCAGCGCCGAATGCGCATTTCTGACACTCCCCATTGCACGCGCAGCGTCCTCACTACGTCCGCCTCCTTGATGGGATACGGCAAGAACCACCCCCGGCAGAACAAGGGCCGAGGTGATGCGGCATGCCTTTGTCGCCCACAGGGTAGCCTCCTCAAATCGGCCCGCGATGAGATGCGCCATCGCGACGCCGGTCTGCATGCGGAACATCTCCGGATCGAATGGGCTCAGACGTATGGCGTGGCCAAATCGGTCAATAGCATCTTCCGGCTCGCTACGAAAAATGCGCAGGAAGCCGCTGAGGTGCCAGGCGGCTGCGAAATTGGGATTAAGTGCGAGGGCCGCTTCAAGGCAATCGATGCCGACGTCGGGATCGCGAGTGAAGTGCGCCAGCGCATGGCCACCGCGGGCAAGCGCAATCGCGTCGGATTTGCCCAGTGCAATAGCGCGCCGTGATAGGCTCGTGCCTTCCTCGACGCCCACCGCAGAGTCCGCCATCCAGGTGTTGAGTCCTTGGCTGTAGAGGCTGAATGCGGCCATCGCGTACGCGGACGCATAGCTTCGGTCGAGCGTGATCGCACGGCGGAAATAGGACAAAGCACCATCGACGCCGTCGCGCCCGCCCGTGTGAAAATCAGCCATGCCACGCAGATAGTGATCGTAGGCGTCAAGGCTTTCCGTGGGTTTGAGGGAGGCGCGCCCGATCTCGGCATGCTCGACGTGGCGCGCGATGGCGCCGACAATACCTTCAGCAATTTTGTCCTGTAGACCAAAAATGTCGATGTGCGGGTAGGGGCCAAACGGCATCGCCCGCTGCTTCCCCGCATACCGGTACGCCAGCCGCCACAGCTTTTTTCCGTTTGGGCAGACATGGAGGTACAGGCCGCCGCCATCGGCCAACTTGACCGCCGTGTGGGGGGCGGAGGCTTTTCGGCATTGTAGGTCGGTCAGCTTCATGTTGGTAAATGAGTCACGCCATTTGTTGGTAAATTTTCCGACGGCCGGATTTACCAACAAATTTGCCAACAACGGCGTGAAATTCAACGACGCAACCTTGGACGACGTGAGACGCCGAACTGTTGCGCCCAGCGTGGGAAAATCCCTTGTGCGCCAACGATTTTGAGATGGTTTGAGACAGCTTGAGGCGCTGTGGATAAGCGGCTCAAAATGAGGGGTTGGTGCCGCTTAGGTGACTCGAACACCTGACCCCCGCATTACGAATGCGGTGCTCTACCGGCTGAGCTAAAGCGGCTCCGGTCCAGATCGGGGCCGTGAGGCCCCGCTTGGAGGCGGGAACCTAGCGACGGCGCCTGAGTCCTGCAAGCGTCCGGTCCCGCGCGGCGGCTATTCGGCTGCTTCCTCCCGGTAGTCGGCCTCCTGCGCCGTCCACGCGCCTTGATCGGAGGCTGACGCGCCACGCAAGGCGGGGGGCAGGGCCAGGACCGAGCCGGCCCCCACATCGCGCCCGCCGCGCTCCATGCGCGGATGGATGAGCTGGCCGGCGTCACCGAACATGTAGACGAGACGCGCCCAGTCCTGGTCGTCGTAGAGAAATGCCGGGCCTTCCGGATCGAGGTCCGACCAGTCAGCCTCGCGGGGTGCGACGGCGGCCTGCGCCAGCCAGCGGCGTGCGCCTTCCTCATCACCGCGACCTTTGCAGACGCCGGCGAACAGGTTGCAGATCCGCGACGACGGATTTTCCCGGTAGGCGTGCTCCAGATTGTCCCACGCGCCCTGCCAGTTGAGTTGCTGCATGGCGATTTCCGCAGCGATGATCTTGGATTCGCGGTGCTCCGGTTTGAGTTCGACGAGGCCCATCATGCGGCGCTGGCGATCTGCCGGCGGCTCGTCGGTCTTGATGTCGCGGTAGGCGTGCGCGATGGCCGGGTGCGGCGCGGTTTCCCAGGCTTCCTCCAGCACCGCCTGTGCTTTCCACGCCTTGCCTTCCAGAACGAGAAGGCGCGAGGCGATCGCCGCCGCCGGCGCGAAGCCTGGCGCGAGGCGGACGGCGCGTTGCGCCATGTCGGTGGCCTTTTCCGGATGGCGTTCGCGTTCGTGCTTGTGGGCGGCGGCGCTGAGCAGCACTGCGCGACGGCGCGTGGCGGCTTTCGCCTCCACCAGCTTGCGTTTTTCGCCTTCCTCCAGCGCGTCGATGGCGCCCTCCCAGTCGCCGGCCTGCACGCGCAATTCAAACAGGGTTGTGAACGGCCACGACGAGGTCTTCGACAGCTTCAGCGCCGCTTCGGCATGCGCCATGGCGCTGATCCGGTCGCCACGCTTCAGCGCCGCTTGCAGAAGCCCTTTGCGGCCAAGGATTTCGGTGTCCTCGTTCTGCAACATGCCGGAGTAGGCGCGCTCGGCCGCCGGAATGTCGCCGGCCACTTCCGCCGCGCGCGCCTCAAGCAGTTTGGCGAGGCGTGGCTCCTCAACGAGCTCCGCAGCCTTTTCGGCGTGCCGGCGCGCTTCGTCGAACTCGCCAGCCTCTGCGGCAATCAAGCCAAGCGCCAGCGACTCTTGGCCCTTCTGACGGCGACGGCGCTCGTTGCCGCGCCCGAT
>JANNVF010000424.1:0-4977 GCA_031414315.1 Hyphomonadaceae bacterium
CTCGGCTTCAACATCATCGCCGCCGACACCGATGCGCAGGCGCAGCATCTCTCCACCTCGTTGCAGCAGGCGTTCCTCAACCTGCGACGCGGGACGCCCGGCCCGTTGCCGCCACCGGTTGATCACGTGGAGATGGCGTCCGCCGAACGCGCGATGCTCGACGGGTTTCTCACTTGCGCCGCGGTGGGGGCGCCGGAGACCGTGGCGCGCGAGGTCGCCGCCTTCGTCGCCCGCACCCAGCCCGACGAGCTCATCGTCACCGCGCAGATCTTCGACCACGCCGCCCGCCTGCGGTCATTCGAGATCGCCGCCGGGGTGCGTGACGCGCTGGGGGTCGGAGCACGCACACCGGCGTGACGCCCGCGCTTGCCGTCGCCGCGCCCGCTGGGTAGCTTTCCGGTGCGGGAGGACGACATGCTGAACAAATACAGCATCTACAGCGACATATTCCAGGTCATCACGGATGGCGCGGTGCTGCGCGAGTATCCTGAGCTGGACGCCATGTCCCTGATCCCCCTCAAGCGGGGACAGCGCCTGCGCCGGCTGGATACGTTCTACTGGAACGGCGCCTGGATCCGGTTCTACGTCGATATCTCCGGCGGCAAGCAGTACGAGGGCTATCTGCACTTCGAGCAGGTAGAGGACATTCCCGAGGGGGAGGAGCCGCCGTCGTCGCTCGAACCGGAGCGCCCGCCGACGGACAAGCCGGTGGACGGCGCGCCGCCGAAGCACGGCGTCGAGGAAATCTCGATGGACGATTACTGGATGGGCCGGATCGACCGGTTCGGGAACGAACTCGACGACCAGAAACGCTCCGCCGCCGCCGAGACGGTCACCCGTGTCAACAAGCTCATCAAGGCCGCCGCCGCCGATGGCGTCGTGCTCGAGAAGAACCGCACGGGCTCGCCGGTGAACAGTGGCTGGCGCCCACTAGCGATCAACCAGGGCACCGCCAACGCCGCGCCGCGCTCTAAGCACATCCAGTGCCTCGCCTGCGACCTGCACGATCCCGATGGCGACATCGACGAATGGTGTATGGCCAACCAGGACAAGCTCGCCGAAATCGGCCTGTGGCTGGAGCACCCGAGCGCGACGAAAGGCTGGTGCCACGTGCAGATCGTGGCGCCGCGCAGCGGAAACCGGGTGTTCTTTCCGTAGGGCCTTGCGCCGCGCTCGGCGCTTCGATCTATCGTTTACTTCTTCAGCGCCGGGAAGTCCGTCATGCCTTCATTGTTCGATCCGCTTCCGCTCACTCGTGGCCCCGCGCTGAAGAACCGCTTCATGCTTGCGCCGCTCACCAACACGCAGAGCCATGGCGATGGCGTGCTCAGCGATGAGGAGTTTCGCTGGCTCACCCTGCGTGCGGAGGGCGGTTTTGGATTGACGATGACATGCGCGGCGCACGTGCAGGCGGTGGGGCAGGGCTTTCCCGGCCAGCTCGGCGCCTTCGACGACAAGCACCTGGAAGGACTCACGCGGCTTGCCGGCGGCCTCAAGCGTCACGGCACGCACGCGGTGGTGCAGCTGCATCACGCCGGCATGCGCTCACCGGCCGAGCTGATCGGCCACGCGCCGCTGTGCCCGTCCGACAACGAGGAGTTCAAGGCGCGTGCGATGACCGAAGGCGAGGTGGAGCGCGCCATTGCAGATTTCGTCGCGGCCGCGAAGCGCTGCGAGCTTGCGGGCTTCGATGGCGTGGAGCTGCACGGCGCCCACGGTTACCTGATCTGCCAGTTCCTGAGCCCGGAGGTGAACCTGCGCACGGACCGCTTCGGCGGGTCGCTGGAAAACCGTTCACGGATGCTGTTCGAGATCATCGACGGCGTGCGCGCGACGTGCCGCCCTGATTTCAGTCTCGGCGTACGCTTGTCGCCGGAGCGGTTCGGCCTGCAACTCGGGGAAATCCGTGAGGTCGCGCAACGCCTGATGCGCGAGGATAAGATCGACTACCTCGACATGTCGCTGTGGGATGTCTTCAAGGAACCGATCGAGGAGGCCTACAAGGGGCGCAGCCTGCTGTCGTGGTTCACCGATCTGGAGCGGGGCAATGTCCGCCTCGGCGCCGCCGGCAAGATCACCACCGGCGAAGGATGTGCGCGGGCGATGGCCGAGGGTCTCGACTTCGTCGTCATCGGCCGCGCTGCGATCCTGCACCACGATTTTCCGGAACAGGTGGCCGCCAACGCCGGCTTCACGCCCGCGCCGTTGCCGGTCTCGGTGGAGCATCTCCATCGCGAGGGGCTGGGTGACGCCTTCGTCGGCTACATGCGGGCGTGGAAGGGCTTCGTCGCCGAAGCCGCCTAGCCGCTACTTCAGCAACCCCAGCGCCCCCACGTCGTCGATCTGCGCAGCCGCGCCGTTCAGCATGACGAAGAACATGTCGTCACCGCGCTCGGTCTGCGTCACCACCATCGCGGCGAAGAAGGCGGTGAGGAAGAGCTGGAAGGTGCCGGCGGCGTAGTCGGTGTTCAGGTCGTCGCGGCTGTAGCCGCTGACGCCGAGCGACGTGAGCTTCGCGTAGTAGCCGTCCAGCAAGGCCTTCTCGTGCGCGCGCCGCTCGCCTTGTGTGATCGCGCCGCCGAGGAAGTACGCCACATCTGCGGCGCCGACACCGTAGCCGGCAGTCTGCCAATCGACCACCGTCACCGGATAGCCGCCGGCGGGTGTGGCGAACATCATGTTGTCGGGCCGGAAGTCGTTGTGCATCAGACAGCGCGGCCCGACCCGCGTCTGTTCTCGGCCCCACGTGCCGCTTATCGCCTCGCCGATCTCCACCGCAAGCGGCGAAACGCGTGCGCCGTAGCGTTCGCGGAACATCTTCCAGATCCCCACCACCATGTCCTGTGTAATCGGCGACGTGGCGTGTTTCGATCCCTGCACCCACGGCAGGTCGTCGAGGCTTTCGTCGCCCCAGTGCGAGGCGTGCAGCTTGGCGGATTCGTCAAGTACGAGCCGCGCGGTATCGAGCGAGACGCCGGTCAGCTGGTCGCCCTGCGCGGCCGGCGCGAGGTCCTCCATCATCAGCACGAACTCGTGCGTCTCGTCGTTGATGTCGGTGAAGTAGCAGCGCGGGGTGCGCATCATCGCGCTCGATGCCAGGTGTTTGTAGAAATTCACCTCGCGCGCGTAGTTGCCAAGCGCAATGCCGGTGGCGCGACTCTGATCCCCGGCGGCGGGAAACTTGCCGACAATACTGGCCGGCCCCTCGCCGCGCGCATAGTTCAGCTGGAATCGCACGCTGTCGCCGATCTGCCCGGTCCCGACGTTCTTGGCGGTGAAACCCGATACCACCGCATCGACGCCGCCCGTCTGCAGTACGCGCGTCAGCCAGTCCGCCGTCGCGTCACCGGGGCGGCGGATATCGGGAGCATCGTGCTTCAACGGTCTTCCTCCGTCGCCGTTCTCTTTCCGCCACGGCAGGCGTGGCGGCGGGTGCGATCGGTCCAAGTGTCCGTCCCTGGGCGCACGATTGCAAGGCGCGGAGCGGTCCCGCTTGCGGTCCCGGCGAGGACGTGGTGCGTTGCGGACCATAGAACACTACCGCAGGGAGCAGGCGATGTCAGACCGGATCACCGTGGACATGCGCGATGGCGTGGCCGATGTCCGCCTCGTGCGCACCGACAAGATGAACGCGCTGGATGACGCCATGTTCTCCGCGCTGATCGAGACGGGAGAACATCTGAAGACGGATACATCTGTCCGCGCGATCGTGCTGTCGGGGGCGGGCCGTGCGTTCTGCGCCGGGCTCGACACCGAGAACTTCGGCAAGATGGCGTCGGGCGAGCGGGGCGGCGAAGGCCGTCTCGTCACCGAGAACCGCACGCCCGGCGGCTCCAACCGCGCCCAGCACGCCGTGATGGTGTGGCGCGAGCAGGCCGTGCCGGTGATCGCGGCAGTGCACGGCGTGGCGTTCGGCGGCGGATTCCAGCTGACCCTTGGCGCCGACATGCGCTTCGTGACGCCCGACGCGAAATTGTCGATTCTGGAAATCAAATGGGGCCTCGTGCCTGACATGGCCGGCATGGTTCTACTGCGCGGGCTGGTGCGCGATGACATCGCCCGCGAACTCACCTACACTGGCCGCGTGTTCACCGGCGCGGAGGCGCAGGGTCTC
This sequence comes from Hyphomonadaceae bacterium, assembly GCA_031414315.1. Taxonomy (GTDB): domain Bacteria; phylum Pseudomonadota; class Alphaproteobacteria; order Caulobacterales; family Aquidulcibacteraceae; genus VFBF01. The sequence continues at coordinate 4,115 of JANNVF010000424.1, forward strand.
GGCATCGCGACGCGGGTCTGCGCCGATCCGTACGCCGAAGCGCTGGCGCTCGCCGCCGAGATCGCCGGCAAGAACCCGCACGCGGTGCGCGGCGCCAAGCGCCTGTTCGCGGCGATGGCCGATGGCGACGCCCGGGAAATTCTCAAACTGGAATCGGTGGAGCAGACTGCGCTGATCGGCACGCCGAACCAGGTGGAGGCGGTAATGTCGAACCTGCAAAAGCGCGCACCGAAATTCGCTGACGTTGCCTAGAGGACACCTACGATGAAAAGACTTGAGGGCAAGACCGCGATCATCACCGGGGCCGCGAGCGGCATCGGGCGCGCCTCGGCGCTGCTGTTTGCGAAGGAGGGCGCGCGCGTGATCGCGGCGGATCTCTCGCCGGAGGTGGAAACCACCGTGCAGATGCTGAAGGACGCGGGCGGCACGGGCCGCGCGCTGGTCGGCGATGCGGCGTCGCCGACGCTGATCGACGAAGCCGTGAAGCTCGCCACCAAGGACTACGGCGGCCTCGACGCGATGTTCGCCAACGCCGGTGTTTCAGGCGGGCTTCCGGGCCTGTTCGATCTCACCGTCGACAACTGGAATGACCTCCTGCGCATCAACCTCGTTGGCGTGTTCGTCGCGGTGCAGGCGGCGGCGCGGGTGATGGTGGACCAGAAGCGCGGCGGTTCGATCATCTGCACGGCGAGCGTGGCGGGGCTGCGCTCCGGCGCGGGCGGCATGCCGTACTCGGCGTCGAAGGCGGGCGTGATCTCCATCGCCCAGACCGGCGCCAACCAGCTCGCCGGCAGCGGCATCCGCGTCAACGCGATCTGCCCCGGCCTCACCGAGACGGGCATGACGCAGCCGGTGTTCGACAG
>JANNVF010000425.1:0-2338 GCA_031414315.1 Hyphomonadaceae bacterium
AAGCGCGTCACGGTGGAAACGACGCCGGGCCGGATGAAGCTCGCGGAATTGCTGCCCAAGCACCCGAAGGTGACGCCGGACCTGATCCAGACGCTGATGACCAAGAAGGACGTCGGCAACCTGATCGACGCCGTCTACCGCCACTGCGGCCAGAAGGCGACGGTGATCTTCGCCGACCGCATCATGGCGCTCGGCTTCCGCGAAGCCTGCCGAGCCGGCATCTCGTTCGGCATGGGCGACATGATCGTGCCGAAGGCCAAGGAAGTGCTGGTCGAGGAGACGCGCGCGCGCGTGGCCGAGTACGCGCAGCAGTACGCCGACGGCCTCATCACCAAGGGCGAGAAGTACAACAAGGTCGTCGACGCCTGGTCCAAGTGCACCGACAAGGTCGCTGACGCCATGATGGAAGAGACGGCCAAGCCCGTGCACAACGCGGGCGCGCGCACCAACGAGCTCAATTCCATCTACATGATGGCGCACTCCGGCGCGCGCGGTTCGAAGAACCAGATGAAGCAGCTCGCCGGCATGCGCGGCCTGATGGCCAAGCCTTCGGGCGAGATCATCGAGACGCCGATCATTTCCAACTTCAAGGAAGGCCTCTCGGTTCTCGAGTACTTCAACTCTACCCACGGCGCCCGCAAGGGTCTCGCGGACACGGCGCTGAAGACGGCGAACTCGGGTTATCTCACGCGGCGTCTCGTCGACGTGGCGCAGGACTGCATCATCACCGAGGAAGATTGCGGCACCTCCAACGGCATCGAGATGTTCTCGGTGATCGACGGGTCGGAAGTCGTCGTCTCCCTGGGCGTGCGCGTCCTCGGCCGCACGGCCGCCACCGACGTGATCGAGCCCGGCACGGGCGAGCTTATCGCGCCGGCGAACACGTTTCTCGACGAGGACATGGTCACCGCGATCGAGAAGTCCGCAGTGCAGGTGCTCAAGGTGCGCTCGGTGCTCACCTGCGAAACTCGCACCGGCGTCTGCGGCGCCTGCTACGGCCGTGACCTTGCGCGCGGTACGCGCGTGAACATGGGCGAAGCGGTTGGCGTCATCGCGGCGCAGTCCATCGGCGAGCCGGGCACGCAGCTCACCATGCGCACGTTCCACATCGGCGGCGCGGCGCAGGTCGCCGAGCAGTCGGGCGTGGAATCCGCGCACGACGGCACGCTGAAGCTGATCAACCGCGCGACGATCAAGAACCCGAACGGGGACCTGATCGTCATGAGCCGGCAGATGCAGGCGGCGGTCGTCGACGTGGAAGGCAAGGAGCGTCAGTCGTTCAAGCTGCCGTTCGGCGCCAAGCTCAAACTGGAAGACAACAAGCCTGTGAAGCGCGGCGACCGGATCGCCGAATGGGATCCGTACTCCACGCCAATCCTTACGGAAGTCGCCGGCACGGTGAAGTTCGAGGACATGATCGACGGCATCTCCTCGCGCGACGAGTTCGATGAGGAGACCGGCATCTCGTCCCGCGTCATCATCGACTGGCGGTCGTCCTCGAAGGCGTCCGACATCCGTCCGGCGATCGTGCTGATGGACGACAAGGGCAATCCCGCGAAACTCGGCAACAAGCAGGAAGCGCGTTATCTCCTCGCCGTCGGCGCCATTCTCTCCGTCTCCGACGGGGATCAGGTGCGCGCCGGCCAGGATCTGGCGCGCATCACCACCGGCGGCGCCAAGACGCGCGACATCACGGGCGGTCTGCCGCGCGTGGCGGAGCTGTTTGAGGCGCGGCGTCCGAAAGATCACGCGATCATCGCGGAGATCGACGGCGTGGTGAGCTTCGGCAAGGACTACAAGAACAAGCGCCGCCTGAAGGTCACGCCGGAAGGCGAGGACGCCGAAGCCCACGAGTACATGATCCCGAAGGGTAAGCACATCGCCGTCCAGGAAGGCGAAGTGGTCAAGAAGGGCGACTACCTGCTCGACGGCAATCCGGCGCCGCAGGACATCCTCTCGATCATGGGCGTGGAAGCGCTCGCCAACTACCTCGTGGAGGAGATCCAGAAGGTCTACCGGCTGCAGGGCGTGCCGATCAACGACAAGCACATCGAGGTGATCGTTCGCCAGATGCTGCAGAAAGTCGAAGTGATGGACGCGGGCGACACCGAGTTCCTCAAGGGCGAAGCGGTCGACAGCCTCGACCTCGAAGACGAGAACGCCCGCGTTGAAGAGCTTGGCCTGAAGCCGGCGACGGCGCAGCCCATGCTGCTCGGCATCACCAAGGCCTCGCTGCAGACGCGTTCGTTCATCTCGGCGGCGTCGTTCCAGGAAACCACCCGGGTGCTCACCGAGGCCGCCACCTACGGCAAGACGGACACGCTGGAAGGTCTCAAGG
>JANNVF010000426.1:0-6684 GCA_031414315.1 Hyphomonadaceae bacterium
GGCCACGACACCGGCATCTACACCTGGGAATACCTGCGCAAGCTGGGCGAGGCGGCCTGAGCTTACGCCGCCAGCGCTTCGCCCTTCAGCAGTTTCGGCAGATCGCCGCTGCCGCCCGCCGCTTCACGCATGAAAAACTTCCGCGCCGGTGAGATCGCGTCGACCAGCGCCATTCCACGACCGCGCCATTGCCGCAGGATCGGCAGGTCGTTGGAGAAGATGCGATTGAATCCGTCCATCACCAGCGCCAGCGAGATCGAGTCGAACCGCCGCCAGCGCTGATAGCGCGCCAGAGCTTCGCCCTCACCCGGATCGAGGCCCACGCGCACCGCATCGACGATGCATTCGGCCAGCGCCGCCACATCCCGCAGCCCGACATTCAGGCCCTGCCCGGCGATCGGGTGCACGCCGTGCGCGGCGTCGCCGATCAGCGCGGTGCGCGACGCAATGAGCTTCTCGGCAATCTGCAGCGACAACGGATACGCAAAGCGCGGCCCCGCCATCGTGATGGCGCCGAGGTGATCGCCGAAGCGCGTTCGGAGTTCCGCCAGGAAGTCCGCTTCAGACATTACCTTCAGCGCTTCCGCAATCGCCGGCTTTTCCGTCCAGACGATGTTGCAGCGGTTTTCCGTCAGCGGCAGCATCGCAAACGGGCCGGACGGCAGGAAGTATTCGTGCGCGACGCCATCGTGCGGACGCTGATGCGCGACTGTGCATACCACTGCGGTCTGATCGTACTTCCAGCCTGTCGTGCGAATGCCGGCGCCTTCGCGGATCGTGGACCGCCGGCCTTCAGCGCCGACGACGAGGCTCGCACGCAGTGCGCGGCCATCCTTCAGCTTCACTGTCACGCCGCTGGCATCGACTGCGTGGCCGACCACTGCGACGGGCGCGATGATCTGCAGTGAGGACTGCCCCGCCGCCGCCGCGCCGAGCGCCGCGCGGATGCGTCGGTTCTCCAGCATGTAGCCCAGCGCTTCACCGTCAGCGCGATCATCAAGCTCGCGACGATCGAACGCCAGCGACAGCAACGACGCGCCACCGCGCACGCGGCCATCGGTGACGAGGATCTGCTCGATGCGCTGGGCGTGTGGCGTGAGCGCCGGGCCAAGCCCGAGCGCCTCCCACATCCGGAACGAGGCATAGGCGATCGCCGAGGCGCGACCGTCGTAGGTCGGAGCCACCTGATTGCCGATCACGTCTGCATCGGCCGCAATCACCTTCAGGCCCGCCTGGGCCAGCGCGAGGCCCAATGTGAGGCCCGTCATGCCGCCGCCGGCGATGATGACGTCGGCATCGAGGGGGGATCTGGCGATATCGGTCATGGTCCCTGCCATAGACGTTGGGGCGGCGCCCGTCGATGCGGCGGGGAGCGGCGCCGGGCGCCGCCTTTTTGTGCAATGCGGCGCCGCCTTCCAAGCCCGACCCCGTCCAAGCTTGCCCCGACCTTAACGCAACCGGTCAATCGCGCCGTCAGGGCACGCGGCCATCGTCGCGCGGCCACGCGGGGAGTTTGAGCGAATGAACGGTTCCATAGAAGAAAAGCGGAGGGGCATCTTCCACGGCGCACGCGCCCTGGCCGCCGCCGCCGCACTCGGGCTGACCTTGATGTCGGCCGCGCCAGTGTTCGCGCAGGCGCCGACCACACCGCCGGCAGCCACCGAAGCAGCGGCGCCTGCCGCTGCTGCACCGGAGACTGCAACGCCCGCGCCGGATGCAGCGCCAGCGGAAGCCGCCGCCATCGCCGCGCCGGAGCAGACCGTCGACAAGGGCGACACCACCTGGATGCTCGTCTCCACGATGGCAGTCTTCCTGATGATCATTCCCGGCCTCGCGCTGTTCTACGGCGGCCTCGTGCGCACCAAGAACATGCTGTCGGTGCTGATGGGGGTCTCCACCGTCACCGTGATCGGCATGGTTCTGTACGCGCTCGTTGGATACAGCCTGTCGTTCACGACAGGGCCGGGCGCGCTGGACACCTTTATCGGCGGCACGTCGCGGTTCTTCCTCGCGGACGCCGGCACTGATCTTTCCGACAACGTTGTCGCCACATTCTCCACCGGCATCTACCTGCCTGAACTGGTGTTCGTGGTCTTCCAGATGACGTTCGCGTGCATCACCGCCTCGCTCGTGCTGGGCGGTCTGGCCGAGCGCGTGAAGTTCATCGGCGTCGTGCTGTTCGCCATCGCGTGGCCGATCCTCGTCTACTACCCGATGGCGCACATGGTCTGGTGGTGGCCCGGCCCGGATGCGGTCGCGACCCATCCCGCCGATCCCATCGCTTCGGGCCTGATCTGGGGCTTCGGCGCGCTCGACTTCGCCGGCGGCACCGTTGTCCACATCAACTCGGGCATCGCGGCGCTGGTCGGCGCGATCATCCTGGGCCGCCGCACGGGCTACAAGAAGGAGCCGATGCCCCCGCACTCGCTGACGATGACGCTGATCGGTACCGGCCTGCTCTGGTTCGGCTGGTTCGGCTTCAACGCCGGCTCCAACCTGGAATCGAACTATTACGCGGTGCTGGCCATGGCCAACACGTTCCTGGCGCCGGCGGCGGCGGGCTTCTCGTGGATCCTCGTGGAGTGGATCACCAAGGGCAAGCCGAGCATGCTGGGTCTCGCGTCCGGCATCGTGGCGGGCCTGGTGGCGATCACCCCGGCGGCCGGCTTCGCCGGGCCGATGGGCGCGATCCTCCTCGGCCTCGTGGTCAGCCCGGTCTGCCTGTTTGCCTGCTCCGCCCTGAAGAGCATGCTGGGTTATGACGACGCGCTCGACGTGTTCGGCATCCACGGCGTTGGCGGGATCATCGGCGCTATCGGCACCGGTCTGGTCGTCAACCCGGCCTGGGGCGGCGCTGGCGTGGTCGACTACATTGGCTGCTCGGCGGAGGGCGCCGTGCTCGCCACCTGCCCCGTCGCGGCCTACAGCCTCGGCACGCAAATGCTGGCGCAAGCCAAGGGCGTGCTGGTCACCATCGCCTGGTCCGGCGTCGGCAGCTTCGTGATCTTCCTCGTCCTCAAGGTCCTCGGCCTCCTCCGGGTGTCCAAGGATGTGGAGCAGGAAGGCCTCGACATCGCCGAGCACGGCGAGGCCGCCTATCACGCCTGATCCATCGAACCGCTCCCGGGCCTCGGTCCGGGAGCGTCTACGGCCCCACTTTCGTGGGATCCTCCTCGACTACCGGCCGCGATCCTGGATCGCGGCCTTTTCTTTTTGGGGCTCCCGGCTTCCCTTGGCGGACAGGGCCCGTTTCGATGTCGAAACAGTCATCTTCCTTAAGTTAGCTGTTCGTTTACCGGGGTCCCCAAAAAGTGCCGCTCGCGCCGCAGAAAACGAGCACGCCCCACCCCATGACCGACGCCTCCTATTCTCCAGGGTCCGAAATACCGGACGTGACGTCCGCCTCGGGCAAGACGGCGCTCAAGCGGGCCGGCGTTTCGATCGGCTCCATGCTGCTGGGCGTGTACGGCCTGGGCGCCGTGGCGACCTATCGCCCCGACGATCCGAGCCTGAATGTCGCGACCGACGATCACGCCCACAACCTGTTCGGCGGCCCCGGCGCGCTGTTTGCCGACCTGCTCATGCAGACCATCGGCGCGGCCGCCCCCGTCGCCATGGGCGCGGTGTTTGCCGCCGGCGCCATCCGCATCGCCCGCAAGCGCATGACCTCGAGCGTCGTGCGGGAACGCCTGATGGCGGGCGCGGGCGGCGTCGCCCTGCTGGCCAGCGCTGCATCCGCAGCGCCGACACCCGGTTTCTGGCCGTTGGCGACGGGCTTCGGCGGTATGGTCGGAGACGGCATCTCGGGCCTGCTGACGACAATCTTCTCGCTGCCTGGTCTACCGGCGCCCGAAGCCTTCGCGGGACTCACGTCCGGCGTCGGCGGCGCGGTGGCGCTGGCGTGGGCGTTCAGCGTCAAGAAGGCCGACATGGCCGGCGCGGTGGATCATGCCGCCAACGCCGCTTTCCGGGCCGGCGGACTGGCCAAGGGCGCTTACGGCGCGGTCGCCGCAAAGATGCGCCGCGCGCCGGAGCCGTGGGAGTTGCAGAACCATCAACTCGAGCGCGCGCCGCAAGCGCGCACGCCGGTGCTCGGCCCCGCAGTTGACGCCGGCGCCGACGGACCGCCGCAGGAAGCGCCGCGCCCGACCCCTGTCGCGCCAAGCCGCCGTCGCGCCGCCGCACCGGCACAATCAACACCCACCAGAGCGCCGACAACCGCGCAGCGCGCGGCGCAACCGCCGATGTCGATGCGATCGAACTCGGAAGACTTCGATCTTCCCTCCCTCGATCTGCTGCTGCAGCCCAAGCCCCGCGCCGCGCAGACCGACGGCGCGACGCTGCAGGCGCAAGCAAAGCGTCTCGCCGCCGTGCTCGTCGACTTCGGCGTGCAGGGGGAAATTGTTTCCGCGCGGCCGGGTCCGGTCGTTACGCTGTTTGAACTTGAACCGGCGCCGGGTGTGAAATCCTCGCGCGTGATCGGCCTTGCCGAAGACATCGCGCGCTCGATGAGCGCCGAACGTTGCCGCGTCGCGGTCATTCCGGGCCGTAACGCCATCGGTATCGAACTGCCGAACGCCAAGCGCGAAACCGTCTATCTGCGCACACTCATGGGTTCCACCTCGTTCGTGGGCGCGCAAGGCGCACTGCCGCTGGCGCTGGGCGAAACCATCGAAGGCGAGCCGTTCTCCGCCGATCTTGCGAAAATGCCTCACCTGCTGATCGCGGGCACCACGGGCTCGGGCAAGTCGGTGGGCCTGAACGCCATGATCCTGTCGCTGCTCTACCGGCATACGCCGGAAGAGTGCCGCTTCATCATGATCGACCCGAAGATGATCGAACTGTCGATCTACGAAGGGATTCCGCACCTTCTCTCGCCGGTCGTCACCGATCCGAAGAAGTCCGTCATCGCGCTCAAGTGGGTCGTGCGCGAGATGGAAGAGCGCTACCGGCGCATGCAGAAATTCTCGGTGCGCAACATCCAGGGCTACAACGATCGCGTGCGCGCGGCGCTGGAGAGCGGCGAGGCAATCACGCGCACGTCGCATGCGGGGTTCGATGCCGAGTCCGGCGAGCCGATCTACAACACGCAGGAACTGCCGCTGGAGCAGATGCCGTACATCGTCGTCGTGATCGACGAGATGGCCGACCTGATGGTGACTGCGGGCCGCGAAGTGGAAGCGGCCGTGCAGCGTCTGGCGCAAATGGCGCGCGCGGCGGGCATCCACGTCATCATGGCGACGCAACGGCCGTCGGTGGATGTCATCACCGGCGTCATCAAGGCCAACTTCCCCACGCGTCTTTCGTATCAGGTGACCGCGAAGGTCGACAGCCGCACCATCCTTGGCGAGCAGGGCGCCGAACAACTCGTCGGCCACGGCGACTGTCTGTTCATGGCTGGCGGCGGGCGCGTGCGCCGTCTGCATGGCCCGTACGTGGACGACAGCGAAGTGGCGCGCGTGGTGGACATGCTGCGCGCGCAGGGTGCGCCGGTATATCGCTCCGACGTCACAGAAGACCCTGACGCGCCGCAGGAAGAGGATGGCGGCGACATGCTCGACGCCGCCGGCCTCACCGGCGACGATCTCTACGATCGCGCGGTCGAAATCGTCGCCCGGGACCGCAAAGCCTCCACCAGCTACCTGCAGCGGCGCCTGAACGTGGGCTACAACCGCGCCGCCACGCTGATCGAGCGCATGGAGAAGGACGGCGTGATTTCCGCCGCCAACCACGCCGGCCGCCGCGAGATCATGGCCCCGCCGACCGGGCAGGACTGACGCCTGCAGCGGGAACCGTGAACCGGCCCTGAAGGTTTGGGACAAGGGATTGCCCCACCGGGCCCTTCCTTACGCCATTCCGCGCGTCCATATCCGGCTTCATGAGATCATCTGCAGCACTTCCTCTCGCGGCGCTTGCGCTGTTCCTGACGGCGCCACTGGTCCTGACCGGCGCAGCGCCTGCCGCCGCGCAATCAACGCCAGGGCTCGCCAAGACTGTGCTCACACAGACCCAACTCACCGGCGCAGAGCGCACCCAGGCGCTGGTCCAGGCCAGCGCCGCGCTGAACCGAATCTCCGCGGTGCAGGGCCGGTTCAACCAGATCGCGCCCGATGGCTCCACCAGCCAGGGTGACATTTATCTGCAACGGCCGGGCAAGATGCGCTTTGCGTATGATGCGCCATCGCCGCTGACGATCGTGTCCGACGGCAGCACCGTCTCGGTGCACGACAGATCAGTTCGGGACGTCTCGCGCGTGCCGCTGCGATCGACACCGCTGTATTACGTGCTGAAACGCGATGTCAGCCTCGAGCGCGACGCGCGCATCACCCGCGTCGCGCGCAGCGGCGCTGATCTGCTTGTCACCGCGCGTGACCGCACCGGCGAGGCGGATGGCGAGATCACCATGACGTTCGCGGGCCCCACCCGCGAACTGCGGCAGTGGGCGGTGACCGACGGCCAGCGGCAGACCACGCGAATCACCCTGTCCGGCGTGCGAGCGGCCGGCCAGCTCGACCCACGCCTTTTTCGCGTTCAGGGCGCGGCAGACCCGACGGCGCGAAAAGGCCGGTAATTCCAGTGGATTTCTCGGGTCGGCGCGAAAAAGGCGGCCACAGGCAAGCAATATTACCACCTCGACCATTGTTTTCCCGACCTGTGTGTTCTATATACAACTAGCAAGCCGCC
>JANNVF010000427.1:0-2654 GCA_031414315.1 Hyphomonadaceae bacterium
GATCGCGATCCGGGCGGCGGATGAGCCAGAAGACGAAACTACCGAATGCCGGAGGGAAGGCAAAAATCGCGACACCTGAAAGATCGGCAAATGTCACTACAGACGCCACGGCACCCAGAGATGCAGAGGTTGCGAGATAAAGTTTCAGGTCATGGATCTTGAGGTGCTGAAACAATGCGTGGAGGGGGAGGCCGGCGAGGATAGCCCCGGCAGTCGCCATTGGAATCATCCGAATGAAATCTTCGACGATCCCAACCACCAGAACATTTACTGTTGGGCGCATCCCGTCGTTACCCGTGTAGATCAGGGCAAAGTCGGATAACGTCCTCGTGTAGCGCGCGAATAGCGCAATCTTCAACGCGATGATCGACATGCAAACACCTGCTGCGGAGGCGGCCAGCGCGATCAGCAATGCCGGTGAATGGGCAAACCTACCCCCCATAATCCTCAACCCCCGTCGCCATGCGATGAAACGCCAGCTTGTCGGCGTATTCCATCGGGTCCTTCGGCCGCACCAGCGCGCCGGGCGGAATCTCCGCCCAGTCGGTGAGGCGCGTTGCGAAGAACCGCATCGCGGCGCCGCGCGCGAGCAGGGGGAGCGCGTCGCGTTCGGCGTTGCTCAACGCACGCACGCTCTCATAGCCGCCGATCAGCGCGCGGCCCTTGGTCATGTTGTAGCTGCGGTCGGCTTCGAAGCACCACGCGTTGAGGCACACCGCGAGATCGAACGCCAGCGCATCCTCGCACGCAAAATAGAAATCGATCATGCCGCGCACATCGTCGCCGAGCAGCAGCGCGTTGTCGGGAAACCAGTCGCCGTGGATGACGCCGCGCGGCAGGCCAGTGGGCCACGCGGATTCCAGCGCCGCGAGATCGGCCTCCAGCAGCGCGGCGAGGCCCGGCCGCAGCGCTTCGGCGCGCGCGAGGCGCGGGCGCACCAGCGGCCCCCACGCATCGACGCTCAACGCGTTGGCGCGCGTCCCGGCAAACCCCTTCAGCGCCACGTGCATCTCCGCCAGCTTCACGCCGACGGCGCGGCACTGCGCCGCGCTCGGTTTCTTCGGCGACACGCCGGTGAGGAACGTGACGATGGCGCACGCCTTGCCGCGGACCTCGGCGAGCAACCCGCCGTCGCGGGTGCGCATCGGCTGCGGCGCAGGAAAGCCCTTGCGCGCCAGCGTCTCCATCACGTCCATGAAGAACGGCAGGTCGTCCTTCGCGACGCGCTTCTCGAAAATGGTCAGGATGAAGCGGCCGGCGTCAGTGTCGAGCAGGAAGTTGGAATTCTCCACGCCCTCCGCGATCCCCTTGAACGCGAGCGCCCGCCCGATGTCGTAGGCGGCGATCAGACGCGCGAGTTCCTCGTCGGTGAGATCGGTGTAGACGGCCATGACTACGGCACATCCGCGCGGGCGTTCGCCGCGAACGCAGGGCGTTGCTGCAACCGCGCGTAGTACGCCGCGACGGCAGGATAGTCTGGTCGCTCCAGCGGCGTGTGCAGCCAGCGGTGCACGGAAAGACCGATGGGGATGTCGGCAAGGGAAAACGCATCGCCGGCGACGAACGCGCCGGTCTCCGACAGCCGCGCCTCGAGAATACCGACGTGCTGGCCCCACGCGCGCACCGACGCCGCGACAGCTTCGGCGCTGTGGCCGGGCGCGTTGCGGACGATCACGTGGAAGGCGGGCTTCCACGATGCGTTGAAGTCCGTGGCCTGCCAATCCATCCACTTCTCGACGTCGGCGCGGGCGCGCGCATCCTTGGGCAGCAGCGCTTCGCCGCCATAGGCGTTGGCGAGATAGCGCGCGATCGTGTTGGATTCCCACAGCACGAAGTCGCCGTCGATCAGCACGGGCACGTGCGCCATCGGGTTGAGCGCGACGAACTCGGGCGATTTCGGATCGCGGAAGCCCGCGCCCCAGTCCTCGCGGTCGTAGAGCAGGCCCAACTCCTCGCACGCCCACGTCACCTTGCGGACGTTGATGGATGCCATCTGGCCCAGGATCTTGAGCAGGCCTTTCGTCACGGCGCGAGCATCGCGGGCGCCTCATCGACGCCAAGGATCTCGCGGTTCTCGCCGAGCCGCACGGTCCAGCCCGGCAGGCGTCCACCGTCGAGCATGTGTTGCGTGATGCGCTGGTAGTGGTTCACGAAGCGGGTGATGTTGGCGCGGATGTCGTGCGGCACTGCATCCACAGGCATGCCGCGCATCCCGGCTTCCTGTTCGAGCCGCCAGCGCGGCACCACATCCCACGACGGCGCGACGATGTGGATGAACATGTCGAAGCGCGCGAAGAACGCCGCATACGGGCCTTCGAGCTGCGTGTTGGCGTAGGTGCGCCATGACGCGTTCTCGTCGAAATCGAGTTCGAGGTCGTTGACCGGCATCTCCAGCGCGTCCGGCGCCTCGGGCGTCGCGCCCATGCACCAGCCGTCGACGAGCACGACGTTGGCGGTGCCGGCAAAGTTCGGCCATTCAGCGGCGGGGATGCGGTGATCCTCCAGCTTGTCAAAACGCGGCAGGGGCGTCATGTCGCGCGCGCGGGCGTCGTGCAGCTTGATCAGCGTGCGCTTGGCGAGGTCGAGATCGTGGGTGCCGGGCGCGCCGCGCACCTTGAACAGCGGCGACACGCTCGCGGCGAGCGCCTTGCGGT
>JANNVF010000428.1:0-4322 GCA_031414315.1 Hyphomonadaceae bacterium
CTCGGCTTAGAAGGCGGATGCTCTATCCAGTTGAGCTACGGGGCCGATCTGGCGACCACCGGTTGCTAGCACGAGTGCCCACGTCGCCTCCATGCGCCTGCGGTCTTGCGTTCAATGAGACCATGGCTCGCGGCGGCGGAAGGCGAAATTGTCGGAATACGCGCGCATGATCCGGCGCGGTTCGCGTGGCTCGATCACCTGATGGGGAATGCCGGCGCGACGCGCGAACGCGATGGCGAGGTCCCGCGTTTCGAATGTGAGACGCACCTGGCTGTTCGTATCATTGCTGCTTTGCCAGCCCATCAACGCTTCCGGCGCGACAGCGCCGCGCTCGAATTCAAGCACCCATTCGTGCGTCTTGGCGCGACCGGACTGCATGGCTGTCTTGGCGGGGCGATAGATACGGGCGAGCATGGCGGCGGACTCCGTGGCTGTGCTTAGGTACACGCAAGCCCACGAAGAGAAAAGCGCAGACGAAAACAGGCGACCGGCATAGCCGATCGCCTGTTTGTCGATCCTCGCGAAGCGACTTTGTTATTCGATCACGACGCGCTCGGCGCGCTCCCCTTGGCCGCTTCCAGCGCATCCTTCAGCGCTTTGCCCGGCTTGAACCGCGCGCGGCGACCTGCCGGAACTTTCACTTCCTGGTTCGTCTGCGGATTGCGCGCAACGCGTGCGGCAGTCGATACCACCTGGAAAGAGCCAAAGCTCGGAAGCTTGATCTCATCACCCTTTGTGAGCGTGCTGGTGATCACTTCAAACACGGCGTCCACGAGTTCTCCAGCCTTGGCCTTCGACTCTCCTGTCCTGTCGGCGACCGCCGCGATCAGTTCCGCTTTATTCATTTTGCGCAGCTCCCCTTGGCAGCAAAGGCGACGATAAAGGCGCACCGAAGGGCGCAGTTCAAGGCGAAAGTGCGCCTCGGTCTTACAATGCGGTAATGCGAATCACCAACTTTTAGTGAGGGCGCGAATCATCCCTTTCGCCTTCTGCCGCAGGCACTTCGCGGCGCGTGCGGCGATCTTCCGCCTGCTCGTCCTCATCTGTCCACGAAATCGGCGTCAGCGGTCTCGTCAGTGCGTGCGCGAGCGCCTCGTCGACCATCGCAACGGGAATGATCTTCAGGCCAGACTTCACGTTATCGGGAATATCAGCCAGATCCTTCTCGTTTTCCTTGGGGATAAGTACCGTGCCGACGCCACCGCGGAGTGCAGCCAGAAGTTTTTCCTTCAGCCCGCCAATCGGCAAAACACGACCACGCAACGTCATTTCACCGGTCATGGCGATGTCCTTGCGAACGGGAATACCCGTCAGCACCGACACGATCGCCGTGACCATCGCCACACCTGCCGATGGGCCGTCCTTCGGCGTCGCGCCTTCTGGCACGTGCACGTGAATGTCGCGCTGGCGAAACACTGGTGGCTTGATGCCGTATGAGATGGCGCGGGATCGCACGAAGGAATTGGCGGCGGAGATCGTTTCCTTCATCACGTCGCGCAGATTGCCGGTCACCGTCATTGCGCCCCGACCAGGCATGGCCACCGCTTCGATGGTGAGCAGATCGCCACCGGTCTCGGTCCACGCGAGGCCGGTCACGACCCCCACCTGATCTTCCTGATCGGTTTCGCCGAACGAGTATTTCCACACGCCCGCATAGTCCGGGAGATTCGCGGCGGTGATCTCCACCTTGGTCTTCTTCTTCTGTTCGATCTCGCGCACGGCCTTGCGGCAGAGGTTCGCAAGCTCGCGCTCCAGACTGCGCACGCCCGCCTCCCGCGTGTACCGGCGGATGAGGTCACGCAGCGCTGCATCCGCGATCTTGAACTCGCCCTTCTTCAAGCCGTTTGCGTCGATCTGCTTCTGCAGCAGGTGCGCCTTGGCAATCTCGAGCTTCTCATCCTCTGTGTAGCCGGGAATGCGAATGATCTCCATGCGATCTAGTAGTGGCTGAGGCATGTTGAGACTGTTGGCGGTCGTGATGAACAGAACGTCCGAGAGGTCGTAGTCTACTTCAAGGTAGTGGTCGCTGAACGTCGTGTTCTGTTCGGGATCGAGCACCTCCAGCAACGCCGCTGACGGATCGCCACGATAATCCGCGCCGAGCTTGTCGATCTCATCGAGCAGGAACAGCGGGTTGGCGCTCTTGGCCTTCTTCATCGACTGGATAATGCGGCCTGGCATGGAGCCGATGTAGGTGCGGCGGTGGCCGCGAATTTCTGCCTCATCGCGAACGCCACCCAGCGACATGCGTACAAAGTCGCGTCCCGTGGCCTTAGCGATCGATTTGCCAAGTGATGTCTTGCCGACGCCCGGGGGCCCTACGAGGCATAAGATCGGGCCACGCACCTTCTGCGTGCGCGCCTGCACAGCGAGATACTCGAGAATGCGCTCTTTGACTTTCTCGAGGCCGTAGTGATCTTCGTTGAGGATATCCTCGGCTTTCTGCAGATCCTTCTTGACCGCTTTCTTCTTGCCCCAAGGCAACGACAACAACCAGTCGAGGTAGTTGCGGACCACCGTCGATTCCGCAGACATCGGCGACATCTGGCGCAGCTTCTTCAGCTCCGCCTCGGCCTTCGTCAGCGCTTCCTTCGACAGTTTGGTTTTGCGGATGCGGTCTTCAAGCTCAGCAAGGTCGTCACGGCCGTCATCGCCTTCACCCAGCTCGCGCTGGATCGCCTTCATCTGCTCGTTGAGGTAGTACTCGCGCTGCGTCTTCTCCATCTGCCGTTTCACGCGGTTGCGGATGCGCTTGTCCATCTGCAGCACAGCGATCTCGCCTTCGATGAGTGCGAGGATTTTCTCGAGGCGCGCCGGCACCGCATCCGCTTCCAGAAGCGTCTGTTTGTCCGCGATCTTGATCGACAGATGCGCTGCGACCGTATCGGCAAGACGGCTCGGATCGGTGATCTGCGCGATAGACTGCACGACTTCCGCAGAGGTCTTGCGCGATAGCTTCGCGAACTGTTCGAACTGCTCGATTACGGCGCGCATCATGGCGCGCGCTTCCTGGCTGTCTGCCGCCTCGTCGGGCAGATCCTCCACCTCGGCGGAGAAGTAGTCGGGGTGATCCACGAACTCCACGATCCGCGCGCGGCGCCCGCCTTCGACCAGCACACGCACAGTACCGTCGGGGAGCTTCAGCAACTGCACAACGGTGGCGATAGTGCCGATGCGATAGATCCGGTCGGTCTTCGGGTCGTCCTCGGAAGCCTCGATCTGGGCAGCCAGCAGAATTTGCTTGTCTGTGCGCATTACTTCTTCAAGCGCCCGCACCGACTTCTCACGGCCGACAAACAACGGCGCCGCCATGTGCGGAAACACCACGATGTCGCGGAGCGGAAGAACGGGAAGCTGCGTCGTGCCCATGGCGGACTCCTGTCGGACAGCCGTCAGGACAAGCCATCCGGCACTTCTGGAACGTACGGGGATTCGGGCGCGCGTCTTCCCCAAACGCCGTTAACCACGGCGTTGAACAAGGATGTGGCGTGGCGATGGGCGCCGCGCAAGCACTGCATTCAGAGGAAAGCTGTCAGGCCTGTCAGCCGGCGGACTGCTGGCCGCGCGGACCTTCGGCGTAGATCAGCAACGGCTGCGCACGGCCGTCCACAACGTCGGCCGAAACCACCGCTTCCTGCACGCTGTGCATACCCGGCAGCTCGAACATGGTGTCGAGCAGGATAGATTCGAGAATCGATCTGAGCCCACGGGCGCCCGTCTTGCGGGCGATCGCCCGCCGCGCGATGGCGCGAAGCGCATCGTCCGGGAACGTCAGCTTCACGTTCTCCATGTCGAACATGCGCTGGTATTGCTTCACGAGCGCGTTCTTCGGCTCGGTGAGGATCTGCATCAGTGCGGGCTCGTCGAGATCCTCCAACGTCGCCAGAACCGGCAGGCGGCCGACGAATTCCGGGATGAGGCCAAACTTCAGCAAATCATCCGGCTCCACGGCGCGGAGGATTTCGCCTGTACGGCGATCTTCCGGATCGCGCACCGTCGCACTGAAGCCCATTGAAGAGCCCTTGCCGCGACTTTGAATGATCTTTTCGAGGCCCGCGAACGCGCCGCCGCAGATGAATAGGATGTTCGTCGTGTCCACCTGCAGGAATTCCTGCTGCGGATGCTTGCGGCCACCCTGCGGCGGCACCGATGCGACGGTGCCTTCCATGATCTTCAGCAAGGCTTGTTGCACGCCTTCGCCCGACACGTCGCGCGTGATGGACGGGTTATCGGACTTGCGGCTGATCTTGTCGACTTCGTCGATGTAGACGATGCCGCGCTGCGCCTTTTCGACATTGTAGTCGGCGGCCTGCAGCAGCTTC
>JANNVF010000429.1:0-3868 GCA_031414315.1 Hyphomonadaceae bacterium
ACATCGCCAAGGTCTGGCGGATATCCTCCGGGAAGCGGAAGACGATGAGGTATAGTTGACTCTGAATATTGCGGGGATTGGCCACCCCTCAATCCACGCTTCCCGCATCCAACACCCCATGCCCCCCAACATCTCCACCTAAAATATCACCTCATCAATTCGACCGGGTCACCCCCACGCCCATAATCCGGCATGGACACGAAAAAGCGCCGGACGAGAGGGCCGGCGGTAAACAAGTCTCTCATTGAGGAAGTCAAAGACGACTACGAAGTGCGTGGCATGGGGCCGTCGGAGATCGCGCAGAAGCGCCATCTTCCGGACTCCACCACCAACGCGATCCTGCGGCGCTTCAAATGCGTGCGCGGCTCACGCACGCCATCCCCAGCCTTCGAAATCCTCCCGCACGAAGCCGCGCTCGCCGCATGGCGCGCCACCGCGCACCCCGCGCAGCTCCCGCCCTCGGGCGAATGGTCCACCTGGCTCTTCCAGGGCGGGCGGGGCGCCGGGAAAACACGCGCGGGCGCGGAGTGGCTGATGCAGCAGATCGCGGCGACGCCGGGTGGGTCGTTTGCGCTGATCGGGGCGACGTTGCGCGACGTGCGCGAGGTGATGATCGACGGGCCGTCCGGTCTGCTCCGTCTGCCGGGGCGGCCGCGGCCGCGCTACGAGGCGACGCGGGGGCGGCTCGTGTTCGACAACGATGCGGTGGCGTACGCGTATTCGTCGCAGGAGCCCGAGCGGCTGCGCGGGCCGCAGTTTCATGGCGCGTGGGGCGACGAGTTCTGCGCCTGGTACAAGCCGACGAAGACGCTGGACGTGCTGCGCTTCGCGCTGCGGCGCGGCGACGATCCGCGCCTCGTGCTGACGACGACGCCGAAGCCGCTCATCGCGCTGCGCAATCTGCGCGCGGAGCGCTCGTGCGCGGTGACGCTGGCGGCGACGGCGACGAACGCGGCGCATTTGAGTCCGCGCTTTCTCGAAACGCTCAACGACATCTACGCCAACACCTCGCTTGCACGGCAGGAGCTGGAGGGGCTGATCGTGGAGGGCCGCGGCGCGCTGTGGAAGGCGAAGGATTTCGAGAGCGCGCGCGGCAACCGGCCGAGCGCGTGCGATCACGTCGTGGTGGCGGTGGATCCGCCTGCGGGCATTGGCGGCGCCGCGTGCGGGATCGTGGTCGTCGGCAGGCGCGGGAAGAGCGCCTACGTGCTGGCGGACGCGAGCGTGCGCGATGCGTCGCCGCTGGGCTGGGCGAAGGTCGTCGCCGAAGCCGTCGCGCACTGGGGCGCGAGAGAGGTCGTCGCGGAGGCCAACCAGGGCGGCCACATGGTGCGCAGCGTGCTCGCCGGCGCGGGCGTCGGCTGCGCGATCAAGCTGGTGCACGCGAGCGAGGGCAAGCGCGCGCGGGCCGAACCGGTCGCGGCATTGTACGAGCAGGGGCGCGTCGTGCACTGCGGCGCGTTTCCGGCGCTGGAGGAGGAGCTGATGGCGCTCGGCGAGGCGGAGATGGAGGGCAGCCTCGACCGCGCCGACGCGCTGGTGTGGGCGGTGACAGCGCTGCTGGTGGAGGCCCCGCCGCCGGCCGCGCCACGGGTGCGCCAGCTGTGAGGTGAACGGCGCGAGGATGGAACCGGCGGCGGTTTTCGGGTTGATGGCGCCGACACGGTTGAGCCGGAGCCCCGCCATGAAGACCAACGCCCGCTGGGGCGCCGCGTTCGCGCTCCTCGCCGCCGCCCTGGCGCTGGGCATGGTGGTGATCCTGCGCGAGATCGCCCCGGCGCTGCCGCCGACCGCGCCGCACACCACCATCGAGTACCAGATCGCGTTCCGGCCGCTGCTCGGCCCGCTGCTGAAGATCTACGCGCTCGACCAGATGTTCGTGGTCGCCTACGGCGCGGCGTTCGTGGCCGCCGCCATGGCCTGGCCGCGCCCGGTCCCGCTGGCGGTGCTGGCGGTGGTCGCCGGGCTCGCCACCGCCGGGATCGACACGCTGGAGAACCTGCGCAGCATCGCCGTGCTCGCCGCTTTGCCGGAAGGCCCGCCCGCCGGCGCCGACCTCGACGCGCTGGATTTTCTGGGCGCCATCAAGTGGATCGCCGCCGGGGTCACGGGCCTGGCGATCGCCACGCTCGTCCCGCGCCGGGGGCCGGTGCTGACCGTGTTCGCGGCGCTGTTTGCGCTCAACGGCGCGGCGTCGCTGGCGCTGGGCGTGGCGCGCCTCAAGCTGGTGGAGCCGCTCACCGCGCTGGAGCCGACGCTGGCCGGCGGCGTGATCATGGCGATGCCGGTGGGCCTGGTCCTGCTGGGGCTGGCGCTGTGGACGGACGCCCGCGCCGCGCCATGACCGAACCGGCGCCCACCCGCCCGGAGGTCACCGCCGCGCTGGCGCGGGGTGTCCAGCGCATGCTGCTCGACCGCGGTTTTTCCCCGGTGCTGGAGCTGACCCTGGCCAACGGCCGCCGCGCCGACGTGGCGGCACTCGGCCCGAAGGGCGACATGCTGATCGTGGAGACCAAGTCCGGCGTCGAGGATTTCGTGGTCGATTTCAAATGGCCGGATTACCGCGAGTACTGCGACGCCTTCTACTTCGCGGTGACGGTGGAGTTTCCCCACGTGCTGATCCCCGAGGACGTGGGCCTGATCGTCGCCGACGGCTTCGGCGGCGAGATCATCCGCGAGGCGCCGCGCCACCCGCTGGCCCCGGCGCGGCGCAAGGCCGTGACGCTTCATTTCGCGCGGACGGCGGCGCAGCGGCTCCACGCAGCTACATGAAACATTCATCTGAAAACGCTCGCAAAAGCAGCCAGACGGCCTGCCGCTTTCGATGAATCACTCTAGAGGATGGGCGTCCTCAGGAGAGCCCAGATGTCCGACGATCGTGAAATCCGCAGCGTAGTTCTCGTCACCAAGTGGAATAAGGCCGACATCGAGGCCGAAATCGCCGAAGCCGGCATGGCTTTCATCGACCTGCCGCAGTCGGAGTCCTGCAAGTTCAAGGGCGTCTCCGGCGACTTCCTGTTCTGGGCCGCCGACGTCGAGATCGACGAAGTCGACGACTGATAAGGTCCCTTGGAGCGCGGACGCCCTCGTCCGCGTCTGGTGCTGGAGACCGGAGCATGGGCGGGGGCGCCCATGCTCCGGTCACATCTTCAACGCCTCATCGAGTGCGGCGCGAAACGCTTCGCGCCGGTTGCCATAACGGCTTTCCTGCTTCTCGCGGATCGGAGCGGGCGCCCGCTCGGGCGTGCCGGCGTCGAACGGCGGGGCGGGGTCGTACTCGATCGCGAGCTGGATCGCCTGCGCGGCCTCCGTGCCGGCGATTTCAGCCGCCACCGTCAGTGCGAAATCGATCCCGGCGGTGACGCCGCCGCCGGTGATCACGTTGCCATCGCGCACCACGCGCCCCCGCGTCGGGATCGCGCCGACCAGCGACAGCAACTCGTGATACGCCCAGTGCGTCGTCGCCCGCTTGCCCTGCAGCAAACCCGCAGCGCCCAGAATGAACGCGCCGGTGCACACGCTCGTCACGTATGTCGCGCCCGCGCCCTGACGGCGAACCCACGCCATGGTCTCGGCGTCGCACATCGCCTCATCGACGCCGAACCCGCCGGGGATGCACAGCAGATCGAGCTGCGGGCACTCGGCGAACGTCGTCGTCGGCAGCAGCGACAGCCCGCAGTCCGACGGCACCGGGTCCATGGTTTTGGCCACGATGTGCGTGGTGGCGCCGGGCAGCCGGTGCAGCACCTGCAACGGGCCGGTGAAATCGAGTTGCGTGAGGTTGGGGAAGATGAGGAAGCCGGTGTGCATGGGGGCGGTATAGCGCGGTTTGGGCGGTGCAGGCGAGGCGCGTTGCTGGCTTCAAACC
>JANNVF010000430.1:0-2931 GCA_031414315.1 Hyphomonadaceae bacterium
CATCCTGCCGCTGCACTCCGAACTCGACATCGCGCGTGAAGCCGCCGCCGGCGCGGGCCGCATCGGCACCACCGGGCGCGGCATCGGGCCGGCGTACGAGGACAAGGTCGGCCGCCGCGCGATCCGGGTGTGCGATCTGGGCGATCCCGAAACCCTCGACTGGAAGATCGGCCGACTGCTGACCCACCACAACTCGCTGCGGCGCGGGCTGGAGCTGGAAGAGATCGACGCGGCGGCGTTGCGGTCTGCGTTGCTGGAGGTGGCGCCGAAGGTGCTGCCATACGCGCAACAAGCGTGGCGCGTGCTCGATGCGCAGCGGCGCGACTCAAAGAAGATCCTGTTCGAAGGCGCGCAGGGCGCGTTGCTCGATGTCGATCACGGCACCTATCCGTATGTCACTTCGTCGAATACGGCGGCTGGGCAGGCGTCGGCGGGATCTGGTCTCGGGCCGGGTGCGCTCAACTACGTGCTCGGACTTGTGAAAGCCTACACCACGCGCGTCGGCGAAGGGCCGTTCCCCACCGAACTTCACGACGACATCGGCAGGAAGCTCGGCGAAGTCGGCCGAGAGATCGGCGTCAACACCGGCCGCGCGCGCCGCTGCGGCTGGTTCGACAGCGTGCTGGTCAAGCAGAGCGTCGCCATCTCCGGCATCAATGGCGTGGCGCTGACCAAGCTCGACGTGCTCGACGGCTTTCCGGAGCTCAAGGCGTGCATTGGTTACAAGATCGGCGACCGCGAGCTCGATTATCTCCCCGCTGGCGTGCGCGATCAGGCCGCCGTGCAACCGGTCTACGAAAGCTTCGAAGGTTGGACGCAATCGACCCGCGGTGTGCGCACCTCGCGCGATCTCCCGGCGAACGCCATCAAGTACATCCGCCGCATTGAGGAACTCATCGGCTGCCCGGCGGCGCTGGTCAGCACGAGCCCGGAGCGGGACGACGTGATCTTGATGCGGGATCCGTTTCAGGGGTGAGGAAGGCGGAACAAACGCCGTTCCGCAAACCTTGATGCCGGATGGACCCCGCAACCCTCGTCGGCGCAGCTGCGGCCGTGGCCTCGATGGCCAGCTTCTCGCCGCAGGCGTTCAAGATCATCCGTACGCGCAATATGTCGGGCATTTCGGCGGTGGGATACGCAGTGACGGTCGTCGGGTTTGCGCTGTGGATGGCGTACGGGGTGCTGCTCGGACAGTGGCCACTGATCATCACCAACGGTGTCTGCATGCTGTTCGCCGGGTTCATTCTGGCGATGAAACTTCTGCCGGCGCAACAACGCGACGCCGTTGCTGACAAACTCGACCCAAAATCGTGAGCGCGCCAACCTTTGACCTGCGGAGCGGGCGCACGGCGTGGGAGATCGACGCCACCGCGCCGTCGCTCTTCCTGCAGCCGCACGGCAGCTTTCACGCCGAGGTCGTCATCGTCGGCGCCGGCATCACCGGTGCGTTCATCGCCGATCGGCTCGCGCGCGCCGGGCGCGCTGTGGTGGTGCTGGATAGGCACGCACCGCAGCAGGCGAGCACGGCGGCGAGCACCGCGCTGCTGCAGTGGGAAATCGATGCGCCGCTGATCGAACTGGAAGACCGTTTCGGGTTTGAGATGGCGGCGGCGATCTACCGGCGCAGCGTGGAAAGCGTGCGCGAGATCGGCGCGCTGCTGGGGAAAGACCGGGCGCTCTGCGGGTTCGACTGGCGCGATACGCTATTTCTCGCGGGCGATGTGCTCGATGCGGCTGATTTGCGCGAAGAGCATCGTATCCGCGCGCACGCCGGCATTCACGGCGATTATCTGGATAGCGACTCGCTCTTCCTTCGCTTCGCCTTCAAGAGAGACGCTGCGTTGTCTTTTGGTGGCTCCGCGCAGGCCAACCCCATGCGGCTCGCGCGCTTGCTGCTGGATCGCGCCATCGCGCATGGCGCGCAGGTGATTTCGCCGACCTTGGTGACGCGTTACGACTGCGGCGCCCAAGGCGTCACGGTGGGGACCACTGATGGCGCCGAGATCGGCGGCCAGTGTCTCATTCTCGCCAACGGCTACGAGATGCCTCCCTTCGTGCCGGCCGCACGCCACGAAATCGTTTCCACCTGGGCGGTGGCGACGGCGCCGCAGGCGCCCGGCGCGCTGTGGTTCGAAACGCCACTCGTCTGGGAGGCGTCGGAGCCCTACTGCTACATGCGCGCGACACCGGAAGGCCGCATCATCATCGGTGGCGAGGACGCGCCGATCACCGCTGCCGCCGCGCGCGATGCGCTTATCGGCGCCAAGGCAGAGACGCTTCAGCAAAAACTCTCGGCGCTGCTTCCCGGCGCCAACGTCGCGCTCGACGCCGCATGGACAGGCTTCTTCGGCGCCACCGAGGACGGCCTGCCGATTATCGGGCGCGTGCCGGGATACCCCAACTGCTACGCGGCGTTCGGCTACGGCGGCAACGGCATCACCTTCAGCGCGATGGCGGCGGGGATTATCGAGACGCTGCTGGACGGCGGATCGGACCCCGCGACGGAGTGGTTCGCGGTGGATCGGTGACCGTCAGGAAACCGGCGCTAGGGAGCTGCTGATTTCGCCATCGTTGAACGCATCGGCGCTCGATTTCTTCATGGTGTGATCTTCGGTCGCTTCGCTGGGACTACCTGGCCACGGGTTTGCGGAGCAACCGGAAGTCGACCAACCGTCAGCTTGTCCCCGGTGCGAGGGGCGGCGTATGACGGTGCAAACGAGAGGATCCTACCCCATGAAAACCGCCATCACCGAAATGTTCGGCATCGAGCACCCCATCCTGCAGGGCGGGATGCATTTCGTCGGGTTCGCGGAGATGGCGGCGGCGGTATCGAACGCGGGCGGGCTCGGCATCATCACCGGGTTGACGCTAGGGACACCGGAGAAGCTCGCCAACGAAATCGCGCGCTGCCGCGAGATGACCGACAAGCCG
>JANNVF010000431.1:0-1799 GCA_031414315.1 Hyphomonadaceae bacterium
GGCGAAACTGATCCCCGCCTGAGGACGGGGCGGAGAGCCACTACGCATTGTCGTCGGCGCCGAGCCCGGCCAAGGCGATTTAGCCGCGGCCTTTTTCAACGGAATAGGGCAAGAACGGACGTAGTTGGTTGAGCTAAAGTGCGAATAGCGGACGTTCGACGATGGATCTGGCGTGGGTCATGCCGTCGACTAGCCGGACCCGCATGAGAGCCGCCGACTAGAACGCATTTGGGTGGAAGGATTTGGCGGACGAAGAGGCCGCTGCATTCGCCACTGGTTGACAGGTTGGGGGGTGATTGTGGGTCAGAGTAACCGCGCGCGATGCGCGACCTCGTCTAAACGGCCGTCAGACTCTGTCGCGACCGCATCGTCGCCGGCGAAACCCGCGACGGCGCCGTGCTCGAAGTCCTCAAGGCCCTGGAACACCGGTCGCTCCGGCCGCCTGCTCACACCGCATGGCAACTCGGCAACCGACGCGCTTGATCAGACTGGAAAACGTGGCGCTGAAGCCACCGGCCCGCCGCTGCGCTGCGAGTGCAAAGTCGAGCTGGTCGTTTGCATCACACGCTAACTGAGGGGCGGTGGGTCGCCGAGAACTGGTCGCGCGAAGCTAACGCAAATACCGCTAAGCCTTCGATTCCTGCAGGTGAGCGAGCAGGAAGTGGCCTCTCACCCAGCCGTCCATGTATTCGCGCAGTGCGACGACCCGGCCAAGCATTTGATAGACCGCCATGAGCATGTCCGACCAATCCGGACGCGCACTAAGCAGGCACTCCAGCAATATACCTGTCGCAGGTTCACGCACGTCCGCCAAAGCGTCGTCTGCCCAGATGCGGGCCAAGGCCTCGACGGCCGCACGCGTGTGGCTGGCGCTTTCCGCGCGCGCGCCACCCAAAACGCCTGCCAGCGTCTTGAAGTGATAGCCGGGCTTGCCCTCAACCGTGACGTCGATCCTGAGCGCTTCGGCCAAGGCGTCGCCTGCCGTGCCAACATAGTCGTGCCCGGCGGCGACAAGATGCGCGGACCATTTCACCGAGGTCGAAAGATCGATGACGCCAGCATTGGCCGCAGCGCGAGCAACCTGATCGCTCCACACGGACGAAATCTCAGCTCTTTCGGTCGCCATAGCGCGCGTGGGCAGATCGTCGCAAATGAGCAAGCGATCCAGTTGCTTTGCGAGCACCACGCCGTCGAAGACGTGCGTGTGCCCGTTGCGTACGAGATCGAGCAGGTCCGCGTCCATGTCGTTCGGCAAGGACATAGGCCGGGCCGCACCGCGCGCCTCGATCCAGGCCACTGCGGACTTTGTGTCGGCGGCGAGTTCGCGCACAAGCTCGGCGCTGGTCTCCGTGATAGAGATTTTACCGCCTTCGTAGCCGGCCATCCGCAACGCGCCGTTGGCGGCGTGGAATTCCAGTTTCTCGGCGCGTCGGCGCAGGTGATCGACGACGCTTTGCGGAACTGCGATCGGACCGCAGAGCGCCTCGATCGAGTCAAGACTTTTGAGCCGCCACGCGGTCCAGAAGGACATAAGATCAAGCACGCAGCCTCTTAGGCCATTGGCTTGGATCGCGGCCATCGCTGCGTCGCGCTCTTCTTGTCGACCATGCGCAACCTTGAGCTTGATCTTGTCGCCGGCCAGGCCTGCCGAGAGGTCGATCTCATCCGTGCCCAAACGCTGCGCCAACCAGCCCAGCGGCAGCAAGTTAGTCTTCCAGAGCTCGACTTGCTCGTCGCCGTACTCTCGGATTTCCCGTAGGCGCTCTTTGAAGTCGTCGAGCCCGTCGGGCTCGTCTGGC
>JANNVF010000432.1:0-8852 GCA_031414315.1 Hyphomonadaceae bacterium
CGGGCCGATCAACACCAGCGCCGCGGTCGCGGGCGAACTGGCGACGCCGTGCACCGCCGTGGCGTGTCACCCCAACCGCGCCGTGCTGGCGGCTGGCGGCCATGACGGCGAGATCGCATTGATGCCCGTAGGCGGCGGCAAGGCGCTGTTGATCGACGCGCCGCACGGCGCCCGCGTGACGGCGCTGGCGTGGTCGGCGGATGGAAAGCGGTTGGCGGTGGGCGCCGAGAGCGGCCGCGCCGGCGTGCTCGACTTCACCGACGCGCTGGGCTGAGCGTCGGCTTCACTTCACAGGTTCCCAAAAGAAAAGAGGGGAGCCTTTTGGGCTCCCCTCGAAGTCGTTCAAGTCAGGAATGGTCGAAGGATCTACCAGCGCTTGCCGATGCTCACGCCCCAGGTGCGGGGCTCCAGCAGGAAGGCGTTGGTGAACAGGCCCGACGAGGCATCGGTCAGATACTTGTCGGTAATCACGTCTTCGTCCTGAATGTTCTTGACGAAGAGGTTGGCGTACACGCCCGCCTGCTCGTTCTCGATTTTCAGCGAAGCGTTGATCTGCGAGTAGGAGTCCAGTTGATCGGTCGGACCGTTGAAGATCCGGGCGAACGACTCTGCCTGGTAGTAGTAGTCCACCCGCGGCGTCGCGGACCAGGAGTCCGTGAGGTTCAGGGTGTACTGGGCGCCGAAGGACACCTGGTACTCAGGCGTGTTCGGCAGCTTGTTGCCGCTCACGTCCGTGGCGATGCCGTCCGACGAAGCCGCCCGGTTGGTTACGTTGTTGATGATGCCCGTCGCGCGGAAGAGCATGTCGAGCGCGGAACCCGGGGCCTGCGTCCACGGCGTGCACGCCGAGAGCGCAATGCCTTGGCCAGCCGCCGTCGGGTTGGCGATCGTGCCGCCGCCGCCGCCCGCCAGCGCCGCCGCGAGGGCCGCCGTCGGGATGATGCAGAGCGACGCCGCCGAGGTCTTCACCATGGTGAAGTTCGGGTTGCCGGCCGTCACGTTGATCGGGTCGATCGAGGACGAGTCGCCGATTTCGGAGTCGAGCCACGAAGCGTTCAGGTCGAACACGAGGCCGTTGACGGGTTCGTAGGTGAACTCCGATTCGAAGCCCATGATGGTCGCGTTGATGTTCTCGTTCACCGACGTCCGGTTCACGATCTTCGAGACCTGGTAGCCTTCGTAATCGTAGTAGAAGCCCGTGAAGTTCGCCACGAGGCGACCGTCGTTCATGACGTTCTTGGCGCCGAGTTCGTAGGAGTTGACGAACTCCGGTTCGAACGTCGACGGCACGCCTGCAAAGAGCGCCGGATCGGCCGGCGGGTTCAGACCGCCGCCCTTGTAGCCCTTCGAGTAGAACGCATAGAGGTTGGTCTCTTCGGTGAACGGCAGCGAGGTGTGCCAGTCGAAGCCGGCGCGGCCGGTGACTTCGCTGAATTCCGCGTTACGTGTCGAGAACGGCACCGCGTTCTGCGAGGAGTAGAACGGTCCGCCGCCGTTCGGCACGAGAGCGCCATCGGACGTGCGTACGATGTAGCAAAGGGCCGTGCCGCCGGGGGCGCAGAGCTGCTGGCCGGGCGGGATGGCGCCGCCGGTGAAAGCGGTCGTCAGCGGTTGCTGCGAGAGCAGCGTCTGGTGGTCGGTAACGCTCTTCTCGTCGTTCGTCTGACGCACGCCGAGGGTGAACTTGAAGTCGTCGGTGAAGTTGTAATACGCCTCGCCGAAGAGCGCCGTCGCCGTCAGCTGATAATCAGCCGTGTAGTTGCGGTAGTAGTAGAGGTCCGGGTTGGTGCCGAACAGCACGCCGTTGAAGGCCAGCGAGTTCGAGAACACGTAGTAACTGCCCGCCGACGACCCGTCGATGTGGATGCCGCCCACCGAGAAGTTGAACGGACCATCAAGGTCGGAGACGAAGCGCAGTTCCTGCGTGAAGACTTCCGTGCCCGCGTCCGACTTGTCGTACGTGAACAGCGTGTTGCGCGCCGGCAGGGTCGGGTCACCGAAGTTGGCCGGCGTGAACACGCCGCCGTTGTTGGTGATGCCGCCCGCAACGTTGGTGCGGAAGGTCGCCGAAGGCTGGTTCTGGCCGTAGTCGACCTTCGAGACGATCTCGTCCTGGTTGTACGACGACAGCGACGTGAACGTGCCGAAGTCGAACCGGTGCGAGTACTCAAGCTGGTAGTAGTCGTTGTCGGCCTTGTGGGTCGGCGTGAACGACGTGTTGACCGTGCGCAGATCCGGCGGGTTGATCGAGCCGGCGAACGGATCCTGCCCTTGATTATGGAGGTTGAGCGACGGCGCGCCAAGCGCAAGGCCCGGCAGGAAGGTGAAGTAGCCACCGAGGGTGGCCGCGCCGTTCGGGGTGCCGAAGCCGGCGCCGCTGCTCAGGCAGCCCTGGGTGAACGGCCAGGCGCGGGTGTCCTTGTCGCACAGCTGCTTGCCGATCCGCGAGCGATCCGAACTTTCATGGAAGAACTGGCCCATGATGTTCAGCTGGTCGCGATCGGACAGCTCGATGCCGAGCGAGATCCGGTAGCTGTTCATGTCGCGACCGTCGATCGACGAGTTCGACGCGAGGTTGTGCGTGAAGCCGTCACGGTTGGTCGTGAAGCCGGCCACGCGGAGGGCCATGTCGTCGCCGAGCGGGACGTTGATGAAGCCGCGGGCTTTTTGCGTGTCGAAGTTGCCGCCCGTCAGTTCGAGCGCGCCGCTGTACTGCTCAAGCTCGGGCTTGGCGGTGATGATGTTCAGCACGCCGGCCGAAGCGTTACGACCGTAGAGGGTGCCTTGCGGGCCGCGCAGAACTTCGACGCGCTGGACGTCGTAGAATTCGGTTTCGAAGATCCGGCTTGCGTCGTTCGGCGCGCCGTTGATGTGGACGCCGACCGCCGGGTCGCCCGAGGTCGCAACGACCTTCGCGCCGATGCCGCGGATGGCGATGTTGGTGCCGGTGAAGTTCGACTTCGAGAACTGGAAGTTCGGGATGGCCTGCATCAGATCCTGGCCATCGTTGATCTGCATCCGGTCGAGCTTGTCCTCGTCGAATGCGGAAACCGCGATCGGAACGTCCTGGATGGAGGCTTCCCGCTTTTCGGCGGTGACCACGATCTCGTCCGTGATCCGGCCCTGTTCCTGGTCTTGTGCGAGCGCTGGCGTGGCCGCGCCGAGCGCGGCGAGCGAGACGCCCGTGAAAAATGCGAACGCGTTGCGTTTCTTGCCGAACATGCCTGACTTCCTCCCCTAACGGCCCGCCATTTGCCGGCGACCCGGGCGCTTTGCGCCTCTTTGGTTAATGAGCGCCTTATTTGACGCAGTTCTTATAGTTTCCGCAGTTCAGAGCCGGCAGGCCATCCCTGTCAATAGTGTGACGCAACGTAAGCGGTCCTTCGGCCGGCATTGCGGCTGGGAAGACACAGCAATTTTGAACCGGCGCCTGCGGGGCTGGACGTCCGGATTTGCCCGCAGACCGGACGGGGAGGCTCCCTCGCGGGCCAACGCTGCTATAGTAGGCCGATGACCCCATCCCCGGAGAGCCCCGGCGCGCTCGTCCTGTTCTCCGCCGGCCAGGACTCCACGACCTGCCTGGCCTGGGCGCTGGCGCGCTACGATCGTGTCGAGACGGTAGGTTTCGGCTATGGCCAGCGCCATGCGGTGGAAATGACCCAGCGACCGCTGATTCTGGACGCCCTGAGGGCGCTTTTCCCCCAGTGGGCGACCCGGCTGGGACCTGATTCGGTGATCGATATCAGCGCGTTTGGGGCCATCTCCGAAAGCGCCCTGACCGCCGACCGGGCCATCGAGATGCAGGCCAACGGGCTCCCGTCCACCTTCGTGCCGGGCCGCAACCTCGTGTTCCTGACCCTCGCGGCGGCGCTGGCCTACCGGCGGGGCCTCGGTACGCTGGTCGGCGGCATGTGCGAGACCGACTACTCCGGCTACCCCGACTGCCGGCGCGCCACGCTGGACGCCATGCAGAGCGCGCTGACCCTCGGCCTCGATGCGTCGATGGTCGTGGCGACGCCACTGATGACGCTGACGAAAGCGGCAACCTGGGCACTGGCCGACGAGATTGGGGGAGAGGCGCTCACGGCGCTGATCGTGGAGGAGACCCACACCTGTTACCGGGGCGACCGGTCGCAGCGCCATCCGTGGGGCTATGGCTGCGGGGATTGCCCCGCCTGTGACCTGCGCGCGGCAGGGTGGGCCGGCTGGCGGGCGGAGCGCGTCCATCCGTGAGCTACGCCGTCAAGGAGATGTACTTCACGCTGCAGGGGGAAGGCGCGCAGACCGGGCGCGCCGCCGTGTTCCTGCGCTTTGCCGGCTGCAACCTCTGGAGCGGCCGCGAGCAGGATCGCGCCGACGCGGTGTGCACCTTCTGCGATACCGATTTCGTCGGCATGGACGGCCCCGGCGGCGGGCGTTTCGAGATGGCCGCTGTGTTGGCGGACGCTGTCGCGGCGCTCTGGCCCGGCGGCGGAAAGCCTTACGTGGTATGCACCGGTGGTGAGCCGCTGCTGCAACTTGATGCTGCGGCGATCGAAGCGCTGCACGAACGTGGTTTTGAAGTGGGTGTGGAGACCAACGGCACGATCGTCGCGCCGCCGGGGCTCGACTGGATCTGCGTCAGTCCGAAGGCAGACGCAGTGCTGGCGCAGCTTTCAGGCAATGAACTCAAATTGGTTTACCCGCAGCCGGGCGTCGATCCCGCGCGCTTCACGGCGCTCGCGTTCGATCATTTCCTGCTGCAACCCATGGACAATTCCGCGCAGGCCGCCAACACCGC
Organism: Hyphomonadaceae bacterium; assembly: GCA_031414315.1. Classification (GTDB taxonomy): domain Bacteria; phylum Pseudomonadota; class Alphaproteobacteria; order Caulobacterales; family Aquidulcibacteraceae; genus VFBF01. Next base: position 4,781 of record JANNVF010000432.1, read on the forward strand.
TGCGGCTGTCGCGTACTGCCGCGTGCATCCGCAATGGCGACTCAGCCTGCAAACGCACAAGCTGCTCGGCATTCCGTAACGGGCTTACGAGAAGAGGCTTACGAGCCCGCGTTGGCGCGATACGCGTTGCCCACCTTGTCGGCGAAACGGCGGATCGCGTGGCGCGCGTCCGACCACGTGGATTGCGCGGTGGAGAACAGCAGATCGCTTTCGTACCAGTCGTAGGTGACCTCACCGAGTGTCGCGCCATCCGCGCCGACGATCCGCGCCCGCAGTTCCGCCCCGCCGATGCTGACGCTGCGGATGGTGTCGAGGCCGATGTTCTCGGTCGCCTGATAGAATGTGGGCTTGCTCGGCTTCACATCGACCAGCGTGGTCTCGATGCTGATCGCTGCGCTGTCGGAGATGGTCGCGCCGGCTTGCGTCAGCTCGCGGGCGAGCGCATCGGCCACGATCCTTTGCAGGACGGCCACTTCGCGCTGGCCGTAGTCGTCATCGAATTTCTTCTGCAGCTCCGCATCGATCGCCATCGGGCGCACGGTCACGGGCGCAGCGGACGCGGGGGCGGCGAGGGCCAGTGCAAGACCAGCGATGGCGGCGGCGGTGAACAGACGCATGGATGCCTCCTTACAAAGCAGCAAACCCACTCAGGCGACGGTCGCGCCCGGCGGGCAAGTCAAGCCTCCGTAATGTAGGCATGCTGCCCGGCAGCGTCAGCGTCGTTCGTCGCTTTTATCGTCGTCGTCATCGTCGTCGGGGATGACGGCGCCGACCACGGCCCCGGTGGTTTTCACCGCGACCTTGGCGGTCGTGCCGACGATGGCGCCGGCGGTGCCGACCACGGCAGCCGCAAGGCAGCCCGACAACAGCGGCGCGGCCAGTACGAGCAGGGCGATCGGGATCATTCGGCGCATGGGCTGTCCTCCGACGTCAGATTTCCTCCGCGCACAGCGTGCGCGCAAGGACCGGACGCAGCCTCCTCACACACATGCGAACGTTAAGCGCTCATGAACCACGTCATTAGGCGCCTCGCGTTGCCCCCATATCCACTAATTTAGTGTGGTTTCGCTGGATCAACCCCGCCGGGAGCGGCCGACCATGACCATTGCCCGCCGCTGTCCCGCTTCCGGGCGATGTTGTCGCTCCTTGGTGCCGTCGCGCCTGATCTGACGTCCGCACCGCTTCTCAGCACTGAACCCGACCCGAAAAATCGCTCCCGCGGGGGCGACAGGAGACCTGCGCCATGAACGCACCGCTACGCCGCCCGCTTATCGTCCAGAACAGCCCGGAGTCGATCGGCATCCACCCGACCAACGCCGTCATCGGCGCCGAAATCTCCGGCGTCGATCTCACCTACGCGCTGCCGGAAGAGAGTGTCGCGCTGATCCGCGCCGCGCTGCTGCAGCACAAGGTGCTGTTCTTCCGCGACCAGGACCTGACCTATGACCAGCACGCCCGCTTCGGCCGGTACTTCGGGCCGCTGGAGGGCCACCCGGTCACCTCGCACATCGACGGCCATCCCGAGGTGCTCGTCATTCGCAACGGCGAATACCAGCACCTCAACGAGACGACGATCGGCTTCATCCGGCCGGTCAACAAATGGCATTCCGACGTGACATTCCGCGAAGCGCCGTCGCTCGGCGGCGTGTTGCGCGCGCGGGAGTTGCCGCCGAAGGGCGGGGACACGTTGTTCGCCGACATGGAGGCGGTCTACGCCGACATCCCGTTCCTGATGCGCGCGCGCCTCGATGGGCTCATCGCCACGCACGACATCCTGAAAAGCTACGGCTGGAAACTGTCGCCGGAAGAGCAGGCGGCGATGACTGCGGAACATCCGCCGCAGTCGCATCCCGTGGTGCGCGTGCATCCTGAGACCGGCGCGCGCTCGCTGTTTGTCAACTTCGGCTTCACGACGAAGATCGACGGTCTCGAGCCGCAGGACAGCGACGAGTTGCTCGCGTTCCTGTTCGATCGCATCAAGAGCCCGGAATATCAGGTGCGCTTTACCTGGACGAAAAACGCCATCGCGTTCTGGGACAATCGCTCCACGCAACACTATCCCGTCGCCGATTACTGGCCGCACGACCGGCAGGTGGAGCGTGTCACCATAGCCGGCGATACGCCGTTCGGACCGAAGTCGTGAGGCTGCCCAGGGTGCGGTGGAAGACGCTGCGCACGATCTGGCTGTGCCGGACGATGGCGCTGTTCGTCAGCGGCGCTGCGCCGGTGGCTGCGGTGGCGGCGGATATGCCGAGCCCGCCTGCGAGCGTCGCGCATAAGCTCGACAATGGTTAGCTCCCCTCCTCCAACGCATGTTGGGGGAGGGGCCGGGGGTGGGGGACCGGCCGTTCGGCTGGGCTCGCATGCAAGGTGTTGCGCGGCATTCCGACCCCGGCCTGTCGAGCCACTGTGCCCCCACCCCCAGCCCCTCCCCCGTCCATTCGGACGGAGGAGGGGAGCGCGTTAGCTACCGCCCGCCGGAGCGCCGCTTGCGCTCCACGCTCGACGGAATGCGCAGGCTCTCGCGGTATTTCGCCACCGTGCGGCGCGCGATGTCGACACCCATCTCGCGCAGGATTTCCACGATGCGGTCGTCGGACAGGACTTCCTCTGCCTTCTCGGCGTCGATCAGCGTGCGGATGCGGTGCCGCACGGCTTCAGCCGAGTGCGCCTCGCCGCCGTCTGCGGACTGGATCGAGGCGGTGAAGAAATACTTCAGCTCGAACACGCCGCGCGGCGTGGCGATGTACTTGTTGGTCGTCACCCGGCTGACGGTGCTTTCGTGCATCTCGATGGCGGCGGCGACGGTCTTCAGGTTGAGCGGGCGCAGGTGCTGGACGCCGTGGACGAAGAACGCGTCCTGCTGGCGGATGATCTCGCGCGCGACCTTCAGGATCGTGCGGGCGCGCTGGTCGAGGCTCTTGATCAGCCAGCTCGCGTTCGACGCGCATTCGGAGACAAACTGTTTGTCCTGGTCGGACTTCGCGACCTTGGTGATCTCGCTGTAGTAGCGCGCATTCATCAGCAGGCGGGGCAGGGTATCGCTGTTCAGCTCCACCACCCAAGCGCCATCGGGCGCGGCGCGCACGTAGACATCCGGCACCACGGTCTGCGCCACCGCCGCGCCGAATCCGGCGCCGGGTTTTGGCGACAGCGCGCGGATTTCCGCGATCATGTCGTCGAGATCTTCGCGATCGACGCCGCAGGCGACTTCGAGCCGCTCCAGCTGGCGTTTGGCGAGCATGTCGAGGTTGGCGATCAGCGCCGCCATCGCGGGATCGAACCGGCCGCGATCCTTCAGCTGCATGGTCAGGCATTCAGCGAGATCGCGCGCCATGACGCCGACCGGCTCGAAGCCCTTCATCGTTTCAAGCACGCGCACGACGTCGGTCTCGTCGCAGCCCAGCGTCATCGCCACGTCGAGCGTGTCGCCGCGGAAATAGCCCCACTCGTCCACCGCGTCGATCAGCGCTGCGCCGATCATCCGCTCCACCGGCGTCACGCCGGCAGCGGAGAGCTGTGCATCGAGATGTTCGGACAGCGAGATGTCGCGCGAGAGCGACTCCTCGATTTCGGGCAGGTCTTCGAAGCCTTTGCCGGAACCCGCCTGCGACCAGTCCTGCAAGGGCGCAGCACCGGCATCGAGACGGTCGGCGCCGGAGAGATCGGGGTGCAGGCTTTCCATGTCGGCGTCGAGGCTGGCTTCGGCGGCGCCGCCCGGCGCCTCGTCGAAGCTCACGCCGTCGTCGGCCGCCTCGCGCTCCGGCGCATCTTCGACGGTGTCTTCGCGTTCGAGCAGGGGATTGCGTTCGACCTCGGTGTCGACGAACTCCGCCAGCTCCAGGTTGGAGAGCTGCAACAGCTTGATCGCCTGCTGCAGTTGCGGGGTCATCACCAGGGACTGGCCCTGGCGCATCTCCAGTCGGGGGGTCATCGCCATGGATGACGTCATACCGACGAGTGGTTGACGGTCTGCAAATATCGGGCCGCGAAAGAGTGTTAACGGGGGTTAGGGGTCGCCACTGAACAGTCGCTCCCCTCCTCCGACGCATGTCGGGGGAGGGGCCGGGGG
>JANNVF010000433.1:0-3002 GCA_031414315.1 Hyphomonadaceae bacterium
CGGGTGGTTACCTGGCCGTGGCGGCGAACGTGGCCGCCTTCAACGCCCGATATCCCGACGTCGCGAATGTCGTCGGCGGCTGGGCGGGCAGCCTGGCGAATTCCGACGAAACCATCAGCCTCGAAACCGCCCTGGGCGAAAGCGTCAACTCGGTGCATTACGCCAGCGATGGCGACTGGGGCCAGCGCATCCGCGGCAACGGCACCGAAGTCGTCGAGAGCATCACCCGCGCTGGCACGACGACGACCGTCACAATTTTTGGCCACGGCTTCACGGCGAACGACCAGGTCGTCATTTCCGGGGCGGACCAACCCGAGTACAACGGGCGATTCACGGTGGCCGGCCCCGGCCAGACCACGTTCAACATCACCGTCAGTGGCGCCCCCTCGTCGCCCGCGACCGGCCACATCCTGTGCCGCGTGGTGCTGGACGACGCCGCCTCAGGCTGGTCGTGGTTCAGCGCCGCTGCGGGCGCTGGCTCCTCGCTGGAACTCGCCAACGCCGCCCTCCCCAACAGCGCCGGCCAAAACTGGCTCGCCAGCACCCCCGCCGGCGGCACCCCGGGCCGCGTCAATGCCGCCGCCACGAACAACGTCGCCCCGCTCATCGAAGACGTGACCCACTTCCCACCCGTGCCTAAGTCCACCGACAACGTGGGCATCACCGCCCGCGTCCGGGATGAACTCAGCAACGGCGTCGCCGGCGTCACGCTCTTCTACCGCAACCACACTGCCGCCTCGCCCGGAGCCTTCCTCAGCACAAGCATGCTCGACAACGGGACCAGCGGCGACGGGCTAAGTGGCGACGGGCTTTACGGCGCGGTGCTGCCGCCGAATGGCAACGGCACGGTGGTCGAATTCTATGTTCAGGCCACCGATACCAGCGGGCGCAGCCGCACCTGGCCCGCTCCCGCGCTGGAGACGAATGGCCCTGCTGGAAACTTCGGAACACCCGGCCAGTTCGCAAATGCCCTGTACCAGGTGGACAACGAACTCATCACCAATGCGATGGGGTCGGTTCGCCTCGTTCTTTCCGGCACCGAACGCGCCGGCTTTCCCCCCGGCAACCGCAACAGCGACGCCTCCCCCAACTGCACCCTCATCAGCACGGACGGTGAAGGCACCAAGATTCGTTATCTCTGCTCGACCCGTGTGCGTGGCGCCGGCTCGCGCACCCGCACCCCGCCGAACAACCGCATCGACATCCCGACGGACAACCGCTGGAACGGGCTGGCCTCGATCAACCTCAACGCCCAGTTCGTCCACGCCCAACTGGTGGGCAATAATCTCGCCATCAAGTCCGGCCTCGCGGCCGAACCGGCCCGCGTCGTCCAATACCGCATCAACGGCGTCAACCCCGCCCCCATCGGGGCCCCCGCCAACGGCAGCGGCAACGGCGCGGGCTGGGGAACGTTCCTGCTCGTGGAGCCGGCCAATGGCGATCTCGCCGCGAATCTTTACCCGCAGGACACCGGCGGCAACTACTACCGCGCCTCCACCACCGCCCACAACGCCGACCTGAGCTACCAGAATGGCATCCCCGCCAATTACCTCGGGCGCGGCTACTACAAGACCTCGAACAAGACGGAGAACGACTGGAGCGACTTCGCCGCCATGACTTTCGGCTTCAGTTCGGTCGTCAGCGACGCGGACTACCTCCAGGCCATGTCCACCAACGTGAACGTCCGCCAGTGGATGACCTACTTTGCCGTCGGCTCGCTGGTGAACTTTGGCGAGACCTCCCTCTTCAACGGCCGCGGTGACGACTACGCCCTCTACCGAGGCCTTGTGGACAAGCGCTTTGTACTCGTCGGCCATGACTTCGACACCGTCTTCGGCCAGGGCGACACGACCGCGAGTTACTATCCCATCGATACGAACTCCTCGATCTACATCATGCTCAATCCGCCCAACCCGAACTCCAATGTCCCGAACCTCAACCGCTTCATGCGGCATCCGAGCTTCGCGCCGTTGTTCTACGGCGAATTGAAACGGCTGTGTGACACGACCTTCCATCCGACCAATCTCAACCCGTACATCGACCAGATGATCGGCAATTGGAACGGCCCGGGGCCGGATGCGAACCGCGTGGCCGAGGTCAAGAGCTACGCCGGCAGCCGCCGGGTCAACGTGCTGGCGCAAATCCCGCTCACGCTGACGGTCAACAGCACCCTGGCCACCGCCAATGGCTACCTTTCCACCACCACGGCGGGCGCCACCCTCTTTGGCACGGCCCACGCCATCGACACGCGCAAAGTGCTCGTCAACGGCGTGCCGGCAGCCTGGAGCGCTTACGACGCGCGCTGGACGAACACCGTCGCCCTCCAGCCCGGCATCAACCGCGTCCTCATCCAGTCGCTCAACAGCAACGACGTCGAGTTCGCCCGCGCCACCGTGGAGATTTGGTATGACGACAGCAGCGTGACCAGCGTCGCGGGGGCCATTGCCGCCGAAACGCTTTGGACCGCCGCCGCCGGCCCTTACAACGTCACCGGCAGCATCACGGTCAACAACGGCGTCACCCTCACCATCCAGCCCGGCACGACGCTCTACCTCGGGTCCGGCGTGAACATCACCGTGGCCAACGGCGGACGGCTCCTCGCCGAAGGCACGGCGACTGCCCCCATCCGCTTCAGCCGCACGCCCGGGACGGCCACGAGCTGGGGCGGCATCACCGTCAACGGCGGCGCCGGCTCGCCGGAGACGCGCATCGCCCACGCGCATTTCGAGTTCAACGGCTCCACCGCCATTCATGCCACGGCCGGCACGGTCTTCCTCGACCATCTCACCTTCGGCAACACCGCCGTTCAGTATCTCTCGCTCGACGCCTCCTCCTTCGTCGTGCAGGACTGCGTGTTCCCGGCCACCACCGCCAGCTTCGAGCCGGTGCATGGCGCACAAGGCATCAAGGCCGGGGGACGCGGCATCGTGCGCCGCAACTTCTGGGGCAGGATCACGGGTTACAACGACTCCTTCGACTTCACCGGCGGCAACCGCCCCGGC
>JANNVF010000434.1:0-3054 GCA_031414315.1 Hyphomonadaceae bacterium
GGCAAACGCCGTCGTCAGAACCTTGATGGCCAGTGCCGATAGGGGCACGACATGGGGGCGACGTTTTCCGCTCTTGCCCTTCATGCGCTCAGCCGGAACTGTCCACGTCCGATCCGCCAAATTGATCTCGCGCGCGTGCAGCCCGACGATAGCGCCGCCGCGCATGCCCGTGAGAAGCGCCAGCTTGAGCGCCGAGGCGGTTTGAACGGTTATGGTGGCATCGGCGCCGGCCGCACGCTCCAACGCTCTCCAGAAGTCCCGCAGCTCGTTTCCCTCCATGAAGCGATCTCGCTCCGGCGAGGGGAAGAGTTGCTCAAGGCGCGCTATGGGGTTGGCGGCGATCAGTTGCTTGTCCAGTGCCCAGTTGAACATGCCCGACAGCATGGTCTTGGCGTTGTTGGCGCTTTGCGGCGTGGTTTCCCCGATCTCATCCAGCGCGAGCCGCAGGACGGCACGGTCGGCTTCGCCGAGCGTAAGATCCGCTACGCGGGGCGAGACATGGACACGCCAAAGCCCTTCGTAGAGTGCTTGGGTAGACTTTGCGCGACTGCTGCCGGTCTTACGGTCAAAGAGCGCCCAGAGGTCGCCGATGGTGCGCGGCTTTTCCGCGCGCGGTGTGCGAGCCTCACGCTTCGCTTTCCGTTTGGCCGCCGCCGGGTCACGCTCCTCCTTGATTGCTAGCCGCAGGCGCGCCGCTTCATCGCGGGCGGCGGACAAGCCAACTGTGGGGAATTGCCCGAGTCCGATCTTTCGGCGTTCCCCGCCCGGTGCGGTGTAGCGCATGCTCCACGACTTCACGCCTTGCGGGCTGACGATGACATAGAGTCCCCGCGTCATTGGGTCGGCGACCTCCCGTCGGCCATTTGGATCGGGTTTAAGGGCTTCGATGGTGCGGGTTGTCAGCTTCGTCATACCGGGTGCTCCACCTGATCCCTTGCAAGAAAAGGGGCCAGAAAGGGGCCACGTCCGCGTGAGTTCGGACGAAACCCCGTGAGCGCCGGTGAAACACTGAAAAGGCTTCGGCGCGGATAAACGATTGGATTTGATGGGGTTTTTGTGCCGTTCCGAACCGTGATGAAAACCGCTGAACCAGCCAATTTTCAGTTTGGAAGACTAGAGCTCTACCATTGAGCTACACCCGCGCGGTGGGGCATGCTTTTCGTGGCTTGGCGTCTCGGGGTCAAGCCACATCTGGATGAAGCGCCGACAGGGGTTCGGTTCCTCTCACCAGCTCCAGTCCATGGCTAGGACGTAACGCAGGCTTGCACGGGCCCGTCAGCTCATCAGTATGGACTTGCTGAAATCGTTGTCGAACCGTTCGAGCGCTAACTGCGCCGTGATTGCAGCATCTCCTGCGCGGATCGTTTGGCAGACGAGTTCTTCAGACACCTCCTCCGGAAGTGAAGGTCTGAGGCATCCCAGTCCAGCCGCTCATACTCCAGTTTCAACCGGCGGACATCTTGATCCAAATGCTCTCTGCGGAGCCTATCTTGAACGGCAGAGAAATAGGCGGCGACAGGCGGGGGGAGTGTTTTCATGTCTCCATGGCCTCAGAATTCGGTTAAGAAATTCTAACCGCGTCGTGCTGAGTTTGCAGAGAGCAACATGATCGAACTCGTATTCCCCGCGCGGCGGAAGGATCTCGGCGGCTTCGAGGTCGGACGCGTGCTGCCGTTCGCGCAGCGCCGCATGGTGGGGCCGTTCGTGTTCCTCGATCACATGGGCCCCGCGCAGTGGGAGAAGGGCTTTCCCGGCACGTTCGACGTGCGGCCGCATCCGCACATCGGCCTGTCGACGGTGACGTACCTCTTCGATGGCGAAATCACCCACCGCGACAGCCTCGGCGTCGAGCAGAAGATCCTGCCCGGCGCGGTGAACTGGATGACGGCGGGAAGCGGCATCTCCCATTCTGAGCGGTTCGAGACGCTGCGGGAACACGGCGGCAAGATGCATGCGCTGCAGGCGTGGGTCGCGCTGCCCGACGCCGACGAGGAGACCGATCCGAGCTTCATGCACCATCCCGCCGATACGTTGCCCGCGTTCACCGACACCGGCGTGACCGCGCGCCTGATCGCGGGTACGGCGTTCGGGAAGATCTCGCCGGCGAGGACGCTGTCGCCGCTGTTTTATCTGCATCTCGACATGGCGGCGGGCGCGACGGCGGAGGCGCCGGGAGGCTTTGCGGAACGCGCGCTCTATGTGGTGTCTGGCGCGGTGGAAACTGACGGCAAACGCATCGGCGCCACGGAAATGGCGGTGTTCGGGCCGCGCGCGGACGCGTCTTTCAGGGCGCTTGAGCCGTCAGTGGTGGCGGTGCTGGGCGGCGAGCCGGTGGGGCCGCGCCACGTCTGGTGGAATTTCGTGAGTTCCTCGAAGGAGCGGATTGAACAGGCCAAGGCCGACTGGCGGGAAGGCCGGATCAAGTTGCCGCCCGCCGACGACGGCGAGTTCATTCCGCTGCCTGAAGGCCCCTGAGCACCCGAACGCCATGATTGCGCCGATCATCCTGTTGGCCACGATCCTATTGATCGTAGCGCTGTACTTGCGGAACTCGCCAAAGATGAATTGGAACCGAGCGGTGGCGGTCGCGCGGGCAAAGTCCTATTTCGACCAGCGCGGCTATCAGATCATCGAGCTGAAAGAGAACTTTCTCAGCCAAGACTTCGACCTGCTGGCGCGCTGGCGGTACGGCACAGGTCTTCGTGTAGACGCGATAGTCGAGAAGAACGGGGTCAGGCAGAGCGTCGTTCTAGCTATCGGGAAGAACCGCATTGTGCACTTCAGCCGCCGCTATCCGGTTGATCTGGTAAAGACAAAGCGGGTCAGTCCGTCCCCTTGACGTCGCCCCAGCAGGGGCTAAACACCCGCGTTTCCGGCGCGCCACCCAAGTCAAATCCGCGCCCTCAGAGGATTCCATGGCCAAGGCAAAATTCGAGCGGAACAAGCCGCACTGCAACATCGGCACGATCGGCCACGTCGACCACGGCAAGACGACGCTGACGGCGGCGATCACGATGGTGCTGGCCAAGGCCGGCGGCGCCAAGGCGATGAGCT
>JANNVF010000435.1:0-7405 GCA_031414315.1 Hyphomonadaceae bacterium
TGGCGCTGCAGCTGGGTGGCGCGGAGCCGGCGAAGCTGGCCGAGGCGACGCGGATCGGCGTCGGGTTCGGTTACGGCGAGATCAATCTCAATGTCGGGTGTCCATCCGACCGCGTGCAGAGCGGGCGGTTCGGGGCGTGCCTGATGCGCGAGCCCGCGCTGGTGGCTGATCTGTTCTCAGCGATGCAGGACGCGGCGCGACATGTGCCTGTCACCGTGAAGTGCCGGATCGGTGTCGACGATCAGGATCCGGAGGTTGCGCTGTTCGGCTTCGTCGATGCGGTATCGAGCGCGGGCTGCTGCACGTTCATCGTGCACGCGCGCAAGGCGCTGCTGCAGGGATTGTCGCCGAAGGAGAACCGCGACGTGCCGCCGCTCGACTATGCGCTGGTGCGCCGGCTGAAGGCGGCGCGGTCGGATCTGGAGATCGTGCTCAACGGCGGGCTTGGCGGTCTCGACCACGCACTGGCGGAGATGGACGGCGTCGACGGTGTGATGCTTGGGCGCGCGGCCTACAAGACGCCGGCGGAATTGCTCACGGTGGATGCGCGGGTGTTCGGGCAAGCCGGGCCGGCGACGGACGCCATCGCGGCGGCAGAAGCGTATCTGCCATACATCGCCGCGCGACTTGCCGATGGCGCGCCGCTGCACGCGATGACGCGGCACATGCTGGGGCTGTTCCACGGCAAGCCGGGCGGGCGGTTGTGGCGCCGCGTACTGTCGGAGGAGGGCGTGCGTCGGGGCGCGGGCGTGGCGGTGGTGCAGCGCGCGCTGGACATGGTGCGCGTGCCTGCACTCGAGACGGCCTAGGCCCTCCCCACCACCGTCCGCGTCATCAGGCTCATCACAAGTTCGCCGTGCTGGTTGAGCACATCGTGCTGCGCGATCAGGATGCCGCGATCGTCGCCGATCGACTGCTTCGACATGAAGGTGAGGCGGATCGACAGCGTGTCGCCGGCGTGGGCGGTCTTGTACCAGCGCAACGCATCCTGCCCGAGCCGCGACAGCACCGGCCAGGTCTTCGTCTCGTCCCAAAGCATGCGTGACCAGAGCGCATAGACGTGCGCCTGCGCAGCGGGCGGGGTGGGCGCCGTGGTCTTCGCTTCCGGATTGAGCGGCAGATGCGGCGCGAAGCGTTCGGTGAACATCGCTATGTCGCCCGCGTCGACCGCCGCTTGCCCGAACACGTGAACGTATCCGATCGGGATGTCGTCGAAGTACCAGCTCTGGCCGGGAGGTCCTGTCATCTTTGGCCTGTCATGGCTCCGCCGACACCTGCACGAGCAGCTTGCCGTCGTGCTTGCCGCTGAACAGCAGGCGCACGGACGAGACGGCATTCTCCAGCCCTTGCTCGACATGCACCTTGTACTTGAGCTTGCCCTGCAGCACCCACATCGCCAGTTCCTGCGAAGCTTCCGCGAAGCGCGGCATGTAATCGATCACGATGAAGCCTTTCACGAGGATGCGCTTCATCAGGATCTGCTGGAAGTTCGACGGCCCTTTGCGTTCGCCGGTGGCGTTGTAGGTGGAGATCAGACCGCACAGCGGCATGCGCGAGAAATTGTTCATCCGCGCCAGCACCGCGTCCATGATCGCGCCGCCGACGTTCTCGAAATTCACGTCGATCCCGTTGGGGCAATGCCTGTCGAGGGCTTTGCCCACGTCCTCGTTCTTGTAGTCGATGGCGGCGTCGAACCCGAGGTCTTCCGTCAGCCAGCGGCACTTGTCGGCGCCGCCGGCGATGCCGACCACGCGGCAGCCCTTCATCTTGGCGATCTGGCCCACTATCGAACCCACCGCGCCCGCCGCCGCCGAGACCACGACGGTTTCACCGGCTTTCGGCGCACCGATGTCGAGCAGGCCGAAATAGGCGGTGAGGCCCGTCGCGCCGGCCGCCGACATGAACGCGGGCAGCGGCAGGCCCGGCACGCGCGGCAGCGGCCGCACGGCGACGCCGGGGACGACCGAATAGTCCTGCCAACCGGTGAACGGCATCACGATGGAGCCCACCGGCACGTTGGGATCGCGCGACTCCTCCACCACACCCAGCGAGCCGCCGCGCATCACGTCGCCGATCTCCACCGGCGGCATGTACTGGTCCATGTCGCTCATCCAGATCCGGTTGGACGGATCGAGCGACAAATAGATCGTGCGGACGAGAACCTGGCCGTCGGCCAGCGCCGGAACCGACGTCTCCACGAACGCGAGGTCCCCGTCGGTGATCTCGCCCTCGGGCCGGCGCTTCAGTATCCACTGTCGGTTGGTGCGCGCCATGGTGGTTCTCCTGTCGTCGCGTTGTCGCAAAGCCTCCGGCCGCTGTCGAGCGCCTGTAACCAACAGTCACGGTTACGCGAAGGGACTTGGCGGCGCAGGCGCACGGGGCCTATGTCGCGACCGGCCCGGCTGACGGGCGCTGTCTGGCGGGTTCATGGGTCTGCGCGGGTTTCTTGTCTCGATTGCCGCTGCGTTCGCGCTCGCCGCGCCGGCGCTGGCGCAGCCTGTGCGCACGCAGAACGTGGAGACCGAGCTGGTCTCCGCGCGAGCGGCGATCGCGCCGGGCGAGACCTTCACCCTCGTAATGCGCCAGAAAATCCGCGCCGACTGGCACACCTACTGGGTCAACTCCGGAGACTCTGGCGAACAGACGCGGCTGGAGTGGACGCTGCCGGCGGGCTTTGAGGCGGGCCCGTTGCTGCATCCCGCGCCGCAGGTGGAGGTACTCGGGCCCATCGTCACCTACGTGCATGAAGGCGAGGTGCTCTACCCGATCGCGATCCGCGCGCCCGCTGGCGCGAAGCCCGGAACCACCGCGAAACTCTCGGTGTACGTCACCTGGCTCGTCTGCGACGAAATCTGCGTACCCGAGGAGGGCACGTTCGATCTCTCCGTGCCGGTGCGGGCCGAAGGGGCCGACGATCCGCGCGGCGCCAAGCTCGCCGCCGAAGCCATCGCCGCGCTGCCGCAATCGTTGACACCGCTAGGCTTCACCCTGAGCACGGACGGCCAGATCCGCGTCGCGTTTCCGCAGAAGACTGATGAAGCCAACCCGATCACCGACGCCGTCAACGCCGGGCGGATCCGCAAGGCCGTCTACTTCCCCTATTCGCAGTCGCTGATCGATCACGCCGCGCCGCAGAAGGTGACACTCGCCAACGGGCAGGTTCAGGTCGAGACCGCGCCGTCGCTATCGTTCAACAAGGACAACGTCGAAGGCGCGGGGTTGCTGACCGCTGAGATCCAGGACAACGGCGCATGGACGTCGCGCGCGTTCATGTTTGGCAATCCGCCGGGCGAGGGGCCGCTGCCGACGATGGTGGCGGCGATCTGGGCCGGTGAAGCGCCGCCGCCCTCCAACCAATCGGGTGCGCCCGCTGCGCCCGCCGGCGGCATGGGTCTTCTCACCGCCATCGCGCTCGCGCTGATCGGCGGCGTTATCCTCAACGTCATGCCGTGCGTGTTTCCGGTCCTGTCGATCAAGGCGCTGTCGCTGGCCGACGCCGCGCAGGCCGGCACGGCGAAACGCCATGGCGTGATCTTCTTCGCGGGAGTTATGGCGACGTTCCTCGCGCTAGCCGGCGTGCTCATCGCGCTGAAGGCTGCGGGCGCCGCGGTGGGCTGGGGCTTCCAGCTGCAGGAGCCGGTGATGATCGCCGCGCTGGCGCTGCTGTTCTTCGCCATCGGCCTGAACCTGATCGGCGCGTTCGAGATCGGCGGCGGCGTGCAGAACGTGGGCGCCTCGCTCGCCGGCCGCGCGGGTGACGCGGGCGCGTTCTTCACGGGCGCACTGGCGGTGATCGCCGCTACCCCGTGCACCGCGCCGCTCATGGCCGGCGCCCTGGGGTGGGCGGCGACCCAACCGCCGGCGGCGGCGCTGGCAGTGTTTGCCGCGCTCGGCGTCGGGTTTGCCGCGCCGTTCACCGCGCTGTCGTTCGCGCCGGCGCTGCACAAGCGCCTGCCGAAGCCCGGCCCGTGGATGGAGCGCGCGCGGCAGGTGCTGGCGTTCCCGATGTTCGGCGCGGCGGTGTGGCTGGTGTGGGTATTGGCGGTGCAGACCGGTTCGATGGGCACGGTGGCGCTGCTGTCGTTGTTCGTGGCGCTCGGCTTTTTCGTCTGGGCTGGGCGGCAGGGGACGGGCTGGCGCATCGCCGGCGCCATCTTCCTGATCGCCACGGCGGCGATCGTCTGGCGTCCGCTCACCACCGTCGACGCCGGCGCGCGCGGTGAAGTGGCGGCGGGCGAGGAGGTCTGGTCACCCGCGCGCGTGGCGGACCTTCAGGCCGCCGGGACGCCGGTATTCGTGAACTTCACCGCCGCCTGGTGCGTCACCTGCAAGGCCAACGAGGCGGTGGCGCTGTCGCGGCCGGCGGTGAAGCAGGCGTTCGCCGACAACGGCGTCGCCTATCTGAAGGCGGACTGGACCGCGCGCGATTCCGTGATCGCCGACGCGCTCGCGTCCCATGGACGCAACGGCGTGCCGCTGTATCTTTACTACGCTCCCGGGGAGGCGACGCCCGTCGTGCTGCCGCAGCTCCTGAGCGAAGACATCCTTCTGGACGCCATCGGCCGCCATGCCGGGGCAGTGCGCGGAGACCTGAGGCCATGATGATCAATCGCCGTTTTGTTCTGCCGGCACTTGCGGTGTCGGTTGTCGCGCTTGCCGGGGGTCTGTTTCTCAGCCAGCGCGCCGACGCGGTGCAGGCGGGCGCGCCAGCGCCGGCGTTCCAGGCGGTGGACGCTGCCGGGCAGACCCGTTCGCTGGCGGAGTTCGCCGGCAAGACGGTGGTGCTGGAATGGTCGAACGACCAGTGCCCGTACGTGAAGAAGCACTACGAGACCGGCAACATGCAGGCGCTGCAGCGCGAGGCGACGGCGCAGGACGTGGTCTGGCTGACGATCGTGTCGTCGGCGCCGGGCAAGCAGGGCGCGGTGACAGAGGCCGAAGCGCAGCGCCTCACCACCACGCGCAACGCCGCGCCCACCGCGGTGCTGCTGGACCCGACCGGCGCGGTCGGCCGGCTCTATGGCGCGCGCACCACGCCGCACATGTACGTGATCGCCCCGGACCAGGCGCTGGTCTACCAGGGCGGCATCGACGACAGGAACAGCGCTGACCACGCCACCGTGCAGGGCGCGCGCAACTACGTGCGCGAGGCGCTCACGGCGGTGCGGGCCGGGCGCCAGCCGGCGGTCGCCGCCGCGCCGCCCTACGGCTGCTCGATCAAGTACGCCGGCTAGGTGCGACACTCCGGCTGCGGATGGCGTGGAACGGCAGGGCTTCCCATATTGTTTGAGCGGTCAGACACAAGGGAGACCCGGACGTGACGAGTTTCGAGATGGACAACACCACCCGGCGCCCCGCCGCGATGGGGGCGTACATCCTGTATCTGCTCTCCATCCCGAGCTTCGCGATCTTCGCGCCGATCGGCGCAGCGGTGGCGTGGCTGAACCGCAACGAGGCGACGGGCCTGATGCGCTCGCACTTCGACGAACAGATCCGCCTGTTCTCCATCGCGTTCGCGTGGGGCGTGGGGCTGTTCCTGCTGTCGATCCCGGCGATGGTGCTGACGATCATCTTGATCGGCTTCCCGCTGCTGTGGGCGATCGCGGTGGCGGGCTTCATCGTCATGATCTGGTTCACGGTGAAGAGCCTGCTCGGCTTCCTGCGGCTGCTGAACGGCGAACCGGCGGCCTAGGGGAGCGCCGTTGCCGCAGGCCGGGGGTTCCGGTACCACCCGGGCCATGACCGAATTTCGCCCCAAGGCGCGCCGCCCGCGCGGCTTCATCGACCGTCGCGGCCGCGATCTCGCGGCCGAACGCGCGATCGTGGACAAGGTGCTGGGTGTCTACGAAGCGTGGGGCTTCGAACGGCTGGAGACCTCGGCGTTCGAGTACGCCGACGCGCTCGGCAAATTCCTGCCGGACCAGGACCGCCCCAACGAAGGCGTGTTCGCCGTCGCCGACGACGACGAGCAGTGGATGGCGCTGCGCTACGACCTGACCGCGCCGCTCGCCCGCTTCGTCGCGGAGAACTTCGACGCGCTGCCGAAGCCGTATCGCCGGTGTGCTGCGGGGCCGGTATGGCGCAACGAAAAGTCGGGGCCGGGGCGGTTCCGCGAATTCTGGCAGTGCGACGCGGATACTGTGGGGAGCGCGAGTCCTGCGGCGGACGCCGAGATGATCGCGATGGCGTGCGCGGCGCTGGAAGCGGCGGGGGTGAAGCGGGGTGAGTACGTCTTAAAGTACAGTAGCCGGCGTGTACTCGATGGCCTTCTAGTCGCCGCAGGCATCCCGACTCAGGATTTGGCGACCCGTCTTACCGTCCTGCGCGCAATCGATAAGTATGACCGATTAGGCGCAGAAGGCGTGCGGTCGCTTTTGGGTGTCGGCAGAAAGGATGAGTCAGGAGACTTCACCAATGGTGCCAATTTAGATCAACCAGCAATTGATCTGTTTTTGCGTTTTCTCGCGCCGGACCAGCCGCTTTCGCTTCAGGAGTTGGCGAACGTGATCGATGGCCCCGCAGGTGACGAAGGCCTTAGAGAACTGGAAGAGATTCACGTCGCCCTCAATAGTTTCAGCCAAGCAGAAAACGCCAAAGCTGATATCTCAATTGTGCGGGGCCTCGAGTATTACACCGGCGCCGTGTTTGAGGCGCAACTGCTTAGCGCGGGCGATGCAACTGCGGCTTTCGGATCGGTCGGCGGCGGTGGCCGCTACGATGATCTCATTTCGCGTTTCAAAGGTCAGGCTATTCCGGCGACGGGTTTTTCCGTTGGCGTAAGCAGACTTGCCGCAGCTCTATCTGCGAAGCGCGAAGCGCAAGCCGCCAATCCCCTCGTCGTCGTGCTCCCGTTCGACCAGTCCGCCATCGCCGACTGTTTCGGCTACGCCGCACAACTGCGCGACACGCTGAAAACAAAAAACGTCCGCGCCGAAGTCTATCTCGGCGGCTCCGGGCCGAAGGCGCAGCTGAAGTACGCTGACAAGCGCGACGCGGCTGTGGCTGTCATCGTTGGCGGCGACGAGGTGGCCAACAAGACAGTCACGCTGAAGAACCTCAAGCTCGGCGCGGAACTCGCCGCCCAGACGACCGACCGCGAAGCCTACACAAAAGGGCAGGCGGACATCCAGAAGACGGTCCCACGCGATCAGATGATCGCCGAAGTCCGCAGCATGCTTTCGGGAACGGATTGAAACCACTGACCTCCAGGGGAGACAGCACGATGGTAAAAACGATCCTGATGGCGCTTGCGCTGGCCGCGATGGCGCCGCTCGCCCACGCCGAAGTGGTGACGAGCGCGCCCGGCGGCTTCATCGTGAAGCAGGTGATGAGCGTGCCGGTCGCGCCCGACGTCGCGTACCGCAAGTTCGTTGATATTGGCGGTTGGTGGACGCCGGAGCACACC
>JANNVF010000436.1:0-4980 GCA_031414315.1 Hyphomonadaceae bacterium
CCAGACCGGTCTTGAGCGCGGAGGACGACAATTCGTGATCGCCGAGCGACCGCGCGAGCGCCGCCTCCAGGCTATGGGCGTCGAAGCGCGGCTTCTTGCTGGAGGCTCCGCGCCCCTTGGCGGCGCCTCCAGCCGGCGCGATCTCGCGATAAATCTCGGTGACCTCCGCGCAGCTTTTGCCCATCGCAAGGCCCGCCGCCAGGATGGCGCCGGTGGACGTCCCGCCGATGAGGTCAAAGTACTCGCAGAGCCGGAAATCGGGCCGCCCCGACCGGATCATCAGGCGACGCTCGACCTCCAGCAGAATCCCACTCGACAGGATGCCGCGCACACCGCCTCCGTCCAGCGAGAGGATGCGTTTGGGGGCCCCGCCGGCGAAGCGCTGTTCCAGTGTCCGTCGCCGCGAACTGGCCATGGCGGTGGTCGTCTCCCGATCGAGCGACTGGTTAACAGACCCCCCGCGACGGGGACAGACCCCGTGTCACTCTCTCGCATGACCGGGAGGCCGACCGCCCCGCGTTGGCCCTTGCCGCCGGCGGAACCGGCCCCTACACGGTTTTTCTGCACCGCCCGCCGCCATAGCTCAGCTGGTAGAGCACCTGATTTGTAATCAGGGGGTCACAGGTTCGAGTCCTGTTGGCGGCACCACGGGGGCCGTCTATAAGCCCTCGCTTCTCTGGAGGCGGCAGCGGATGGACCGGCGCATTCTCGGGCGCGCCTATCGCCGCCTGATCCACAAATACTTCCTGGCGGACCTGATGTTCGACCTGCGGATGGACGCCAAGCGCGACACCGTGGCCTACATCACGCCGCATCTGAAAACCGCGATGCTGTTCGCGGACCGGTACGCGCTGCTGACCTATGCGGTGAGGCTGGCCAAGGCGACGGCGCCCGCCGGCCTCGTCTGCGAGTTCGGTGTGGCGGGCGGCAAGACGCTGCGCCATATCGCGGGACTCTGGGGCGGGCCGGTGCACGGCTTCGACAGCTTCGAGGGATTGCCGGAAGACTGGACCGGCACGGCTGAACAGGCCGGCCGGTTCGACCTGAAGGGCAAGCTCCCAAAGCTCGCGCCGAACGCCACGTTGCATGTGGGCTGGTTCGAGAAGTCGCTGCCGCCGTTCATGGCCGCGCATGCGGGGCCAGCTGCTCTGCTGCACCTCGACGCCGATCTCTATTCGTCGACGAAGACGGTTTTGCAGGCCATGCGCGACCGGATCGTCCCGGGCACAGTCATTGTGTTCGACGAGTACTACAATTATCCGAACTGGCGCGAACACGAGTTCAAGGCGTTTCAGGAATTCGTCGCCGAGGCGGGCGTCGCCTACAAGTACGTAGGCTTTTCCACGCTGCAGGGTCAGGCGGCGGTGCAGATCCTCGGGGCCGCCTGACGCATCAGATCGTCGTCGGCGACGGCTTCAGCGCGGCCAGCCCGCCGAGCGTGGTCTCGAATTCCAGGAATATTTCAAACGCCTCGTCCGCCTCCAGCATGGGGATTGCGCCCATCGGGAAGCGGAAGCGCCAGAACGATTCCACGTGCTTGATGACGCCGACCGCCTCACCGATGACCAGGAACATGGTCGGCGCGCGCAACAGGAAATCGCGGAATGCATTGGGGCGACCGTTGGCGAGATCGATGTAGGCGGTGTCATACTCGTCGAGCGCCGACTGCACGTGCGCGGAGGTTTTGCCGAGGTGATCGACGATCCGCTGGCGGGCGGCGCCAAGCTGGGCGCGCTCGTCGTTGGTGGCGCGTATGACGCGGGCTGCGAGGATCTGGCGGGCGAGATCAGCGAGGCGAGGCGCGAACTCGCCGACCATCCACTTGTAGTAAAGAAAGCCTTTCCAGGCGAACACGCCTTCCCGGTACTCGTCACCGGACATTCGCAACGTCTGGCGCAGCGGCTCCAGGCTGCCGGCGGTCTCGTCGGTCATCAGCTTGTCGGACAGTTTCGCCGCCAGGTCCCGCGCCGCCGGCCCTGCGCCGGCGAACGCCAACTCCACCAGCTGCGCGATCTCGCCCGTAACGAACTTGCGCATGCGAACCAGATCGGCGTCGGTGACATCGAAATAGCACCGCGCCGGCGTAATGCCGGCCCGGCGCAGGCGCTCGCGCATCAGGAACGGATCGAACGACGGCAGCGAGTCGAGAACCTGCAGCATTTCCAGATCGGCTTCGAGCACGATGGGGTCGTTGTAGCCGCCGATGGTTTCGCGCATGAGGCGCGGAAGATCCGTCTGGCCAACGAAGAAACTCGCGCCGCCGAGCCTCAGATCCGTGGACGCGAACGGCAGCACGACCTTGGTGGCGGTTGCCTCAGGGCGGATGAAATACACCCGCTCCTCGGCGCGCACCGTGTGCTTGATGATGACGGCCTGGTTCAGACGCCGGTTCCTGAAGAGCGGATGCTCCTGATAGCCCGGTTCATCGCCGTGGCGCTCGTGCACGAACGCCAGGTTCAGGACGCGCGCCGTCGACCCGCTCTCGCGGATCATCGAAAGATCGCGCCGATCGTTCGGTTTGGCCACGGACTTCCCACTCCTGATGCCAAGTTTGAAGTCACAACAATTAATATTTGACGACTTCCCATTAACCCGCGCTGGATGGCGCGATCCCGGAGATACAGTTTGGCGTGGGACTTCTGGATCGACCGGGGCGGCACCTTCACCGACATCGTCGCGCGTGCGCCTGACGGACGTCTCATCGTGGAGAAACTCCTCTCCACGGACGCGCGCTACGGCGACGCCGCTACGGAAGGTGTGCGCCGCATCCTGCACGCCCATGGCGGCGGCCCCATCGCTGCAGTGCGGATCGGCACCACCGTCGCCACCAACGCGCTGCTGGAGCGCGCCGGCGCGCCGACGGTGCTGGTGATCACCGCCGGCCACCGCGACGCGTTGCGCATCGGCTGGCAGGCGCGGCCCGACATCTTTGCGCGCCACATTGTTCTGGCGGCGCCCCTCTACGCCACAACCATCGAAGCGCTGGAGCGCGTCACGGTCGACGGCGACGTGCTCTGCCCGCTCGACGAGGCGCGCCTGCGCGCTGATCTGCGGCAGGCGTTCGCATCGGGGATTCGTGCCGCAGCGATCGTGTTTATGCACGGCTGGAAGCACCGCGCCCACGAAACGCGCGCAGCCGACATCGCGCGCGAGGTCGGTTTCACACAGGTGTCGGTCAGCCACGAGGTGGCGCCGCTGATCAAGCTCGTCGGACGCGGCGACACCACCGTGGTTGATGCTTACCTTTCGCCGATACTGCGGCAGTACGTGGAGCAGGTATCGACGGCGCTGCCGCAAGCGCGTCAGACCCTCTTCATGCAATCCAACGGCGGCCTGGCAGACGCGCGCGCGTTCCGCGGCAAGGACGCGGTGCTATCGGGGCCGGCCGGCGGTGTGGTCGGCATGGCGGCGGCCGGACGGGCGGCGGGCGCGACCGCCCTGCTTGGCTTCGACATGGGCGGCACATCGACCGACGTGTGCCACTTCGCCGGCGACTACGAGCGCGCCACCGAAACCACCGTCGCAGGCGTGCGACTGCGCACACCGACCCTGGCGGTGCACACCGTGGCGGCGGGCGGTGGATCGATCTGCCGTTTCGATGGCGCACGCCTGCGCGTGGGTCCGCGCTCCGCCGGCGCCGATCCGGGCCCGGCGTGCTATCGGCGCGGCGGACCGGCGACGATCACCGACTGCAACGTGGTGCTCGGCAAGATTCTTCCCGCGCATTTTCCCCATGTCTTCGGGGCAGATGGCGACGCGCCACTCGACACAGCCGCCGCACGCGCGCGGCTCGAAGAGATCGTCGACGAGATCGACCGGGCGACCGGCGATCGCCCAGATGTCCAGACGCTGGCTGAAGGCTTCATCACGGTCGCGGTGGAGACAATGGCGGCGGCGATCAAGACAATCTCGGTCGAGCGCGGTCACGATGTGGGCGAACACACCCTGGTGGCGTTTGGCGGCGCGGGCGGACAGCACGCCTGCCTCGTGGCGGACGCGCTGGGCGTCACGCAGGTGCTCGCGCATCCGCTGGCCGGCGTGCTGTCGGCCTACGGCATCGGCCTTGCGCCCCTGAAGGTCACCCGCGAGGAGACGATCGATGTCGCACTGGATGACGCCACGTGGTCAACGATCCTCGAACGCGCCCGTTGTCTCGGCGATGCGGGCGAAGCCGCGTTGCGCGCGCAGGACGCGGCCCTTGCAGCCGTCACGCGCACGGCGCGCGTACTGCTCAAGGTCACCGGCTCCGACACCACCCTTCCCGTGGTCATGCAAGCCGACGCTAGCGCGCTGCGCCGAGCGTTCGAGGCCCAGCATCACGCGCGGTTCGGCTTTGCGGCTGCCGGCGCGGGTGTGATTGTCGATACCCTGGAGATCGAGGTGACCGGCGCCCCCTTCGGCGCGGGCGACCGACTGACGGCGCCCGACGGCGCCGCCTCCGCGAATCTCGGAACAGCGCGCGTTCGCATGGCCGGCGCCGATCACACCGCTCCGGTGCTGGATCGCGCGGCTCTGGCAGTGGGGGCCAGCATTGACGGGCCAGCCATCGTGCGCGAGGCGGCGGCGACAATGGTGATCGAACCCGGGTGGCGCGGCGACATCGACGCCACAGGCAATCTCGTGCTCACCCGCGCCTCGCGGGCGACACGAGCCTACGCACAATCGACCGCCGTGGACGCGGTGCGCCTGGAGCTTTTCAACAACCGCTTCATGGCGATCGCCGAACGCATGGGCGCGACGCTTCAGGGTGCGGCCGCCTCGGTGAACATCAAGGAGCGGCTCGACTTTTCCTGCGCACTGTTTGACGCCAGTGGCGGACTCGTCGCCAACGCCCCGCACATTCCAGTGCACCTTGGCTCGATGAGTGACAGCGTCCGCGCTATCTGTGTGTCCCGCGCGGAGACCATGAGCGATGGCGACGTGTTCATGCTCAACAATCCCTACAACGGCGGCACCCATCTACCGGACATCACGGTGATC
>JANNVF010000437.1:0-2089 GCA_031414315.1 Hyphomonadaceae bacterium
CGCTGGCCGGTGGTGTTGATCACGATCTGCGTGACGTTGGCGCCCAGCAGCACGTCGATGTTCTTCGCCGCTGCGATTTCGGCGTCGAAGGATTTTCCAAAACGCACCGTCTCCGCAGCTGCTTGCAGGAAGCGCATGCGGGCCTTTTCGGCGCTCACCTCGGGTGCGGCGACGCCCAGCGCAGCCCATGCGCGATCGTCGAATGCATCGGCGCCGATGCGCAAGATGGCGCGCGCGCGATCGTAGTATGGTTGTAACGCCGCGCGCGCGATCGGCCAGCCACTTTCTGGAACCCACGCGCGCTGCGCCATTTCATGCGCTGTCAGCACGCCGCAATTGCCGCCCCAATGGTTGGTCGAGCCGCCGAAATAGCGTAGCCGCGTCGTGGCGAGATCGAAATAGGGCAGGCCGATCACCGCGCCCTGGTAGAGCGCCTGCGTCGCCGCATGGGGCGCGCGTCCGCCACTCTCCAACAGCAGCACGCGCCGACGCGTCGAGGCTAGCGCGCGCGCCAGTGTGATCCCGGCCGCCCCCGCGCCGACCACGCAGACGTCGGCAGTGATTTCCTCGCTGCCGTCCCAGGTGTCGAAACTTCCGATCATAACGCCGCCAGCGCACACGCCGCCGCCTCGGCCTCGGCCAGCACCCAGCCGTCGAGCACGACGGTCCGGCCCAGGCGAAAATCCTCGCGCCGGCGAGCCGCCAACGCCTCTCGAAGCGTGGCGACGTCGGCATCGTTGGCCATGTGTCGGCCAAACGCCGTCGCCAGAAAATCGGCGTCGCATTTCCAGGGATGTGAATTGGCGTAGAAATCGCCCACTGCCGCGACATCAGCGTTGCGCAAGTCGTGCAGGATGTTCGCGATCTTGCCGGCGCCTGCGCATCTGATCGCGTTGTGGGCGAACGGCGTCGCAAGTGCGCCGGCCGTCGCGAGCAAAAGCAGACGCCGGTTCATGCCCGCCTCTCCTAGAGTTCTTCGTCTTCGAGCACGAGGCGCGAGTGCCCGTTCTCGATCTCCACGCGACCGACTCGTCGCGCTGGCGCGCCGGCGATGTAGCTGTACGCCGGATACGCACCGACCACGAAGCTGTGCGCGGCGACAAACGAATACGGGCCGATGTCGGCCCCTGGGCCAATCATCGCCTGCGGAGAGATGAAGCAGCAGCGTCCGATGGTGGTCGCGCCGACGCGGGGTTTCGCCGCGCCGCCGGTCAACGCCCAGTCGATTGTGTCGTGTGTGTAGAGATGCGCGCCCGCGCCAATAGAGCAATGGTCGCCGACGGTCAGCGGCGCGGCGGCGCCGTCCAGCACCGTGAACGGTCCGACCCAGGTGTGCGCGCCGATCCGCACATCCCCTAGGACAAGGCTCTCGTCGTAGATCGAGGCGCCGTCGCCGAACCCAAGTTCTCGCGCAAGACCCCAGCGATCGTTCAGCAACGTGCCGACTGGCACGTGTCTCTGGAAGCGCGCGCGCATGCTGCCGCGAAGGGCGGCGAGCAACTGGTGCAGATCGTCGCCGTTGGAGTTGTCGTCCGGTTCTGCGCGAGGCGGTTCGGGCGCGGCGCCACGCAGGTTTTCAACGATGGCGGCGGTGACGAGCGTCACTTCGCCTGGGAGGTCCGCCTCCGATAGACCATGCTTCTGCATGAGCGAGTGCGCTTTCGCCGTGATCCTTCGGTTGTCGTTTTTCGCGCCGCCTTTTCTGGGCGCCACTTGAAAGTCGGGTTCGTCGGCCAGCACCGCGTAGGCCGCGCCGACCTCCAGGGCGTCGCCGACCTGCGCGGAACGGAACAGATAGCCGCTGCGCGGCGCGTGCACATCGAAGCTCGCCTTTGCGCCCTCGAACATCGCGACGGCGCATCCCGCCTCGACGTAGGTGCCGTCGGGAACGGCCCACGACACCAATATCGCACGCACGTCGCTGGGCGCGTTGCGGGTCAAAAGAACGAACGTGGCGGTCACTTGTCGGAACCAGCCAACCGCCGCAGCGCGGATTCGATGTCGGCGACGCCCGGCAGCACGCTGTCTTCCAGGTGCCGCGCGCAGGGGATTGGCGTCGATCGCGCGCCCACGGTGCGGCTCGCGAAAG
>JANNVF010000438.1:0-5053 GCA_031414315.1 Hyphomonadaceae bacterium
GCCTCCATCGTCGACGCCCGCACCACGCCATCGATGCGCTCCGGCGTGAAGCGGCGCTGGAAGGCGCGGACGGCGGCTTCGGTGGCGGGATCGAACAGCGCGCCGGCAGGATCGTCGCTGTCGGGCACGGCGTAGCCGAACTCCGCAAGGCTGGCGTGCAGGGCGTGAACGCGGTCACCCCTGTCGCCGGGTTTGCAGTGAACACGGTCATCGGCTTTCACGTCCGGCCATATCGACACGCCGGCGTCGGCAAGTGTTCGCCACGGGAACTTCTCGCCCGGATCATTCTTGCGCCCGGGTGCGATGTCGGAGTGGCCGACGACGCGGTGCGACGCCAGCTCCCAGCGGTCGAGGATGGAGCGCACGAGCGCGATCACCGCCTCGATCTGCGTGTCCGGAAATGGCGGCAGGCCGAAGTCGTGCCCGCCGTTGACGATCTCGATGCCCACCGCGCGGGAGTTCACGTCCTCACGCCCCTCCCAGGCCCCGGCGCCTGCGTGCCAGGCGCGGTCCATCTCGTCGACCACCCGGAATACCGTGCCGTCCTCGCCCACCACGTAATGCGCGCTGGCGCCCCCCAGCAGTGTGACGGGATCGACGTCAGGCGCTTGCCACGGCCCCTTGTAGTGGCCGGCGACAGGCGCGGGGTCGGTGAGGCGGCGCAACGCGGTCTCCACATCCTGCATGCCGGTGTAGTGCAGCACGACAAGATCGATGGACGCGGCGCGGGCGTCGAAATTGGGTGAAGGGCGATCGACGAATTTCATGACGTGATCCGGTGGGCATGCGCGCGCGTCCGGTCAAGCGTTAACGAGAAGCCGCTTCCACTTCCCAGCCATCCGGCGTGCGGCGGCCTTCCAGCGTCACCGCGCCGTTGCTCTGACGACGCGGCGCCAACCGCAGCACCAGCGCCGCCGCGGCCACCAGCAGGCCGACCAGCGCCGCCGCCGCCGCCGCCACCGCAAGCGCCACCGCCACGATCACGGCGAAAACCGCCGCGATCGCCCAGGTGACCGGTTTGCTCCACGCGCTGCGGCGCTGCGCGGTTGGTAAACGGGTCAGGTCCGTTGCGGTGTTGGTCATGTGGCTCACTCTTCCGCGCCATGATGGCGGAAAAACGGAGGCGCTCGTCAACCGGCTGCAACCGGTGTGGATAATTCTTCACGCACACGCGCCCATGCGGCGTTGATCGCTGCCGTTTTTTCCGCCGCGATCGCCACAAATTCAGGCGGCGCGCCGCGCGCGGCCATCCGGTCTGGATGGTTTTCGGTGACCAGCCGGCGCCACGCGTGGCGGCACTCCTCCAACGTCGCGCCCGGCATCAGGCCCAGCACGGCGTACGGATCATCGGCGTCGGGGCCCAGGTTGGTGGCCTTGATGCGGCGGAACTCCGTGTCGGAGAACCCGAACAGTTCGGCTACCCGCGCCAGATAGGCGAGTTCCTTGGGATGCACCCATCCGTCAGCGGCGGCGATCTGGAACAGGCCGTCGAGCACGTCCTCCAGCAGACAGGGCCGCGCGCGATACTTGCGACCGATCTGGCGGGCGTAGCTTTCATACCCAAGCACGGTCTGGCGCGCGATCATGAAAGCGCGGCGGAAGGCGGCCTCCTCACCCGGCGGCGGGCGGAACACGCGCGCGGCGGCGGCGATCTCGGTTTCGCTGACGTGCCCATCGGCCTTCGCCATCTTGGCGGCCAGGCCGATCACAGCGGCGGTGAACCCGACATCGTTGACGTCGGGGGCGCACTCAAGGTTCAGCGCCGGGGCGTCCGCCTCCGGATCGAAGGCGCGCGCCGCCATCGAAACGATGCGGGACCATACGGACATTAGGTCATTCTACGCCGCGCGCAGCGGTTGGGAAGCGTGCTGGTGGAGAATCAGGTGCGACGCGCGAGCGCGATAGGCGTCCAGAACGGCAGCACGCGACCGCCGGACGCAAGTTGGCTGGTCTACCCCTCACCCGCCTCCAAAGATGAAGTCATCGGCGGTGAGTTGGTTCGGTTGCACGCCGATGAACCAGACGGCGGTGTCCGCATCGAGAACGAGAATGCAGAAGTTACCCTGCGCGGTATAGTCGAAGATATTGGCCTGGACCTGCGCGAGACTGGTCCAGTCGGTGCCGGTGAGGTTCACCACATCGCCCGAGGCAGCTCCCGGCGTGAAGTCGTGAAGCACAGTGACGCCCGTGCCGGCGCTGTCGACGTTGAGACGGTCGGCGCCCGTGCCCATGAACACGTAGTCTGTGCCAAGGCCGGGATTGAACACGTCATTGCCGGCTTCCCCGAGCATCACGTCGACACCAGCGCCGCCGCTGAGCGTGTCGTTGCCGTCGCCCATGTAGAAATAGTCCTGGCCGTCGTCGCCATTGGCGATGTCGTCACCTGCGGACATGACGAAGATATCGTTGCCGTCCCCGCCGTTGCCGGTGTCGTTTCCGTCCTCGCCGTAGATGTAGTCGCCCTCGGTTCCGCCGTTCAGCGTATCAGCGCCAACGCCGCCGATGAGCACGTCCACGCCATCATTGCCGTGGAGCATGTCATCCCCGTCGCCACCGAACAGGTAGTCTTGATCCGGATTTCCGAACAGTGTGTCGTTGCCTCCCTCGCCGATGAGGACATCGATGCCGTCGCCGCCAAACGCCGTGTCGGCGCCATCCCCCCCGTAAACGTAGTCGGCGCCGAGGTTCGCTTGGACCAAATCAGCGCCGCCGCCGCAGACGAATACTTCACCGAAGTTGCTGCCAATGAACATATTGTCGAGAGAATTGCCGTAACCGGTGAAGGCGCCTGAACCGACATTGTTCAGGTTCTCGATGTTGGCGGACAGCACCCAGTACGGCAGCGTGGTCTGCACCATGTCGATGTCGGCGCCGGCCGCCTCAACGACAAGATCGCCGAAGGAATTCACGATATAGGTGTCATTGCCCGCCCCACCTTCCAGCCGGTCGGCGCCACCCACGGCAATAAGCGTATCGTTCCCTGCACCGCCGAACAGCTGATCGGTTCCGAAGCCGCCGCGAAGCGTGTCGTTGCCCGCCCCTCCGTAGACCACAATGTGCTCCACCAGCGCGATGAACGCGCTGCGCGGGGAACTCAGCGGGGTATCGGTGGGCGCGCCGACCCAGACCGCCACCGCCGGGTTGCCGCCATTGTCGGACGATGCGCCGGAGTAGATGTTTCCCGTCTCGTTGGCGAAATCGACGACCACCGTGTCGGTCCCGGCGCCGCCATCCACGCGATTATAGTTGCCGCGCGTGATCGTCACATGATCGTCGCCGTCGCCCGTGAAGAAGTAGTCGCCGTACTGGCCGTCGATGAAGGTGTCGTTGCCCGAGCCGCTGCGGATCAAGACCTGCTCGACGTTGCGCACATATGTGCCGTTGGCGAACGTGAAGCCGCCCGCACTCGCACCATCAGCCACGCTGAAGACGATCGCCGACATCTCGTCGTGCATGTCGCCTTCCCAGAAATCGAGCCCGACGCCGCCATCGACAAAGTCGCCTCCGCCAGTGGTCGTGAGATCGTCATCTCCATCCATGCCCAGCAGCGTGTCGGCGCCGGCCAGCCCGCCGTGCATCAAGTTCCCGCCGCTGTTGCCGGTGAGCACGTTGTCGGCGTCGTTGCCGGTGGCGGCGAGGTTGGCGGCCCCCGTGAGCGTGACGTTCTCGACGTCCGGCGAGAACGCCAGGGTGATGGAGCCGCCCCCGGTCATGACCGTGTCGATGCCGTCGCCGGGATTTTCCGTGACCGAGTCGCCGCCGTCATCCAGCACATAAGTGTCATTGCCCGCGCCGCCGGTCATGGAGTCCGCGCCGGCGCCGCCGTCGAGCAGGTTTGCACCGGCGTTCCCTGTCAGTGCGTCGTTTCCGGCGCCGCCGAACAGGTTCTCGATCGATGCCAGCGTTTGCGCGTAGGCCGTGCCGCCGCTCGTGAAGGACAAGGTCCCAGCGCCGAGATCGGCGGTCACCTGCTCGGACGCGATCGGGCCGCTTTGCCAGGACACCGTATCGACGCCCCCGCCGCCATCTATCGCGTCGTCGCCAAGCGAAAGGACGATCGTGTCGTCGTCGGCGCCACCAGCGATGACGTCCGTTGCGGCCGTGCCAGTGAATATCGCCATCTCTGTTCCCCGCAACTACCCGTCCGAGCGCTGGAATCCATCTGAGGGCATCATGCCATGCGGCCAGAGGGCCAAGACAACTAGTCTTCGAAACCACGTGGCGCCAAGCGAAATGGGAGGGCACTCCGCCGTCCGGTTCCGCCTACTTGTCCTTTGGCATGTCCGCGCGGAGCGCCGCAATTTCAGCACGCAAGGCAGCAAGCGAACTGATGATCATCGCGCGCTCATCGGCGGCCTGTACCTGCGCCGCCTCGATCCCCTGCAGATCCTGCGAGATTTCTTCCTGCGCTTCCTCGATCTCGCCTTCGAGATCTTCGCGCACGTCAGTGATCTCGGCGGCAAGTTCGGTCTTGGTGTCCGCCAGCGCCTGCACCTGTTCGGCCTGCAGCGCATCGACGATGACCGCGATGAAGAGGTTGAGCACGGCAAAGCTCGTCAGCACGATGAACGGCACAAAGAACAGCCACGCCCACGGGTTTTTCACCATCAGCGCGCGCACCACGTCTGACCACCCGTCCCCGGTCATGATCTGGAACAGCGTGAAGATCGACGCGCCGATGGAGCCGAACTCCCGGGGCGCCTCGGCGCCGAAGAAGTCGGTGGTGATGACAGCGGCCACGTAGAACAGCAGCGCCAGCACCGCGATGATGGCGCTCATGCCGGGGATCGCCTTGAACAGCGCGTCCACCACCCGGCGCAGCGCCGGCACCACGCCGAACAGGCGGAACACCCGGATGACGCGGACGACACGGACAAGACGGAAGATGCGCAGCACCGACACCTGCGTCTGCGCGCTCGCCATCGCCAGCGAGGACGCGACGACGATGAAGTCGAAGATGCTCCAGCCGTCCTTGAAAAATGCGCCGCGATCAGCGTAGAGCCGCAGCCCGATCTCGCCCACGAAGATAGCGGTGATCAGCGTATCGAGCGCG